>NZ_JBVILR010000005.1:87904-232019 GCF_055580265.1 Streptomyces sp. NPDC032091
CCTCCCTCCACCCCAAGCAGACCGAGCAAACATTTCCTTTTCCCCCCCCCCCCCCCCCCCCCCTTCCCCCCCCCCCCCCCCCCCCCCCCCCGCCCCCGCTCCACATACGTGTGGGTCGACGGCAGACGGGATGGGAGCGGGGCGGGAGCGGGGGCGAAGCAGGGGTCTGCTAGGGCCTTCTCAACGGCCAGGACCATCGCCTTCGGACTCTGCCGAATCGGTCTGACGCAACAGGGGCGGGCCAGGCGTTTCTTTCCTCGCGCGAGAAGTTGGCATAAACCCTCACATCATTGGGGCGTCGCGTCCTCAGCCAAATCGGACGCCCAATGATGATGCGGTCAAACGACGACCCCCCGAACATCCAATACGCTGCCTGCTCGTCCAAAGACGTCGCCTCCTCTTCGGCGAGATCGTAGTAGACCTCAGCAAGCCACTCGCCAGAGCGACGCACATCTCCGTACGTATACCCTCGATTCCAGTCCACGTACGGCTCAGACCCCATCCCCTGCCCCGACGCGATCTGATACGCATAGAAAGCAAGCATGGGCCGAGTCTCAAGCTCCGACCCAAACCCTTGCACTGCATGTTGGCAGCGACCTTCGAGGAACTCACGGACGAAGGTCGCACCCGACGCGGTCCACCCATCGAAGGATGCCGGACCTGAATCGCTTACGTAGTCAGCAAAATTGTCGAGGCTACCGAAAAGGCAGACAACAACTTTAGTCCCGTCCGACGCCTGCACTCTTGTAAACATCAACGAGCCGACCGGGATTCCTGCCGGGGACACGAATTGCCCAAACACGACATTACCGGCTCCAGCAACATAGAGAGCGGAGGAACCCCTGATTGGGTCACCCAGAATGCCACGCCCTAGAGTCTTTTGCACACGTCGAGCAAGCTGCTGCCGGCCTAATGGCCTGGCCTTCGGACTCCACGCCACCTCAGGTGTCATATCGAGAACGGAAGGAACGGTTACTGAAACCTCGCCCCTCGTCTCAACCCTCCCGTCAAGGAGCTCCGCAACCGCACGATCGGACCAATAGAGGTAGTTGTACTCTCCGCGCCGACTGCCCATCCCGACCTCGCCCCTTAGCTAGCCCAACATGACCCTGGCCAGATATTTCCAGGCAGGCACGCGCCGCGTATCCGAAACGGCGGATAGAGGTGCAGCTCCCGGCGCATACTCCAAACCAAGCGCCCTCCCGGGCCGTCTTAGGGCCGTGGGAGGGCGCTCGTTGGTGACCAACGTTGACAACTGGTGGCGGCTTAGCCGCTGGTCAGGGCGTTGGTCGGGTGCTCAGTCGCAGATGAGGGCGGTCGGGCGTCAGTTGTGGCTGTGCAGGACCTCGTTGAGGCCGCCCCAGTTCGCCTTGTACGGGCGGGCCTCGACGGCGCCGGTGACCGAGTTGCGGCGGAAGAGGATGTTGTCGGCGCCGGAGAGCTCCAGGGCCTTGACGATCTGGCCGTCCGGCAGGGTCACGCGGGTGCCGGCGGTGACGTAGAGGCCGGCCTCGACGACGCACTCGTTGCCCAGCGCGATGCCGATGCCCGCCTCGGCGCCGATCAGGGTGCGCTCGCCGATCGAGATGATCTGCTTGCCGCCGCCCGAGAGGGTGCCCATGGTGGACGCGCCGCCGCCGATGTCGGAGCCGTCGCCGACGACGACGCCCGCCGAGATGCGGCCCTCGACCATGGACGTGCCCAGGGTGCCGGCGTTGAAGTTGACGAAGCCCTCGTGCATGACGGTGGTGCCCTCGGCGAGGTGCGCGCCGAGGCGGACGCGGTCCGCGTCGGCGATGCGCACGCCCTTGGGGGCGACGTAGTCGGTCATGCGGGGGAACTTGTCGATCGAGGTGACCTGGAGGTGCAGGCCCTCCGCGCGGGCGTTCAGCCGGACGGTCTCGACCTGGTCGACGGCGACGGGGCCCAGCGAGGTCCAGGCGACGTTGGCGAGGAGGCCGAAGAGGCCGTCCAGGTTCTGGCCGTGCGGCTTGACCAGGCGGTGGCTGAGCAGGTGCAGGCGCAGGTACGCGTCGTGCGCGTCGAGCGGCTTGTCCTCCAGGGAGGCGATCACGGTGCGGACGGCTACGACCTCGACCCCGCGGCGCGGGTCCGGGCCGACCGCCTTGAGCACGGTCTCGCCCAGGAGCTCCGCGGCGCGCTCGGCGGAGAGGCGCTCGGTGCCGGCCGGGCCGGGCTCGGCGGAGAGCTCGGGGGCGGGGAACCAGGTGTCGAGGACGGTGCCGTCGGCGGTGAGGGTGGCAAGTCCGGCGGCGACGGCGCCGGTGGTACGCGTAGCAGTCATGCCCGAAACCTAACCGGCGACGGGCCGCGGCCGCGAACCGGTCTCATGTGCCGGGCGCGGCCCGTGCCGCCCCTCCCCCTCCCCGGAATGCTCCCCTCCGCCCCCGGAAGCCCCGGCCGGCGCCCCGGACGACTCCCCGGCCGGCGCCCCTGACGCGTCCCCGCTGCCGCAGCCCGGGCGCTCCCCGGAGCCCGCCGCGGCGGCGCGGCCCTGGCGCAGGGACAGCCGGATCAGGACCGCACCGGCCCCGGCGGCCAGCGCCGCGCACAGCGGCCACAGCAGCCAGGGCGCCGCCGCGTAGAGGGCGCCGCCGGCCGGCGGGGCGAGGACGGTCCCGCTGACCGAGACGCCCGCGTACAGGCTCTGGAACCGCCCGACGGCGTGCGCGGGGGCCTGGTCGGCGACGTACGCGGTGGCGGTGGTCTTGTAGAGGATCTCGCCGAGGCTGACGAACACCATCATGGCGACGGCGGTGGCCGCGCCCGCGCCCGCGAGCAGCGTCGCGTACCCGGCGCCGACCAGCACCAGCCCGGTGCCGGTGACGGCCAGCGGGGGCCGCGCGCGCAGGGCGACGGCGGCGGGCAGCTCCAGCAGCAGGATGACGGCCCCGTTGACGGCGATGACCAGCCCGAAGGCGCGGACGTCGAGCCCGTGGTCGGCGAGGAAGACCGGGAAGGTGAAGTACTGCTGGCGGTAGACCGTGTCCGCGACGAGGATCGCGCCGAGCAGCACCAGGACGCCGGGCCGGGCCCGCAGTTCCGCCCACACCCCGCCGCGGTCCCGACCCCCGTCCGGGGCCGCGGCGGGGGTGCGGGAGGCGCCGCGCGCCGGGACGACGCGGGCGGTCCAGAGGGCGAAGAACAGGGTGCCGAGGCCGTCCGCGAGGAAGAGCCAGTCGTACGAGAGCCCGGCCGCGATCAGGGCCCCGAGCGGCGGGCCGAGGGTGAAGCCGCCGTTGGACACGCACCGTACGACGGCGAAGGCCTGCCGGCGGGCGCCCTCGGGGACGGTGACGGCGACCAGGGCGGAGTTGGCCGCCCGCACCACCCCGTTCGCGTACTGGGCCAGCGGCAGCGCGGCGTACAGCAGGGGCGTCGTCAGCAGCGGCAGGGTCGTCAGGGCCAGCCCGCCGAGCGCGGAGGCGACGAGCAGGACCCGGCGGTGGCCGAAGCGGTCGCCGTACCAGCCGCCGGTGAAGTTCCCGGCGACCAGGCCGATGCCCCCGATGCCGGTGACCACGCCCGCCTGGGCGGCGCCGAGGCCGCGCGGTCCGGTCAGGTAGAGGAAGACGAAGACGAAGGTGAAGCTGACGACGGCGTTGACGAACACCCCCGCAGCCAGCAGCCACACAACCCGCGGTACGTCCTTGAACCCCTGCAGCACACCCGTGTCCCCCTTGTCGCGTCCGAGTGAGTTCCTTTTGGGAACGGACTATGTCAGCATGACAGCCTTGGGTCAACGGACAAAGGAGTTCCCATGGCCCAGCGCACGCACCTCGGCGACGCGGACTGCTCCATCGCCCAGGCCCTCGACGTGGTGGGCGACTGGTGGACGCTGCTGATCGTGCGGGACACCGCGCGCGGGCTGTACCGCTTCGAGGAACTCCAGCGGGAGCTGGGGGTGTCCCGGAAGGTGCTCGCCGAGCGGCTGAAGCTGCTGGTCGAGGCCGGGGTGCTGACGCGCGAGCCGTACCAGGAGCGCCCGGTGCGGCACGAGTACCGGCTGACCCCGCGCGGGCGGGGGCTGCTGCCGGTCCTGGTGGCCCTCCAGGACTGGGGCGACACCTGGGTCCTGGGAGAGGGAGAGATGACCGCGACGACGGAGGAGTCCTCGAAGGAGGCCGCACGGGTCCACGCGCTGCGCGGCACCCGGCTGCCGGAGCTGCTGCTGCCGGACCGGTTCGGCGAGCTCCGGGACCCGGTGGCGGACACGCCCTTCACCGTCCTGTACTGCTTCCCCGGCGCCTACGCCCGCGCCGAGTCCTACCCGCCCGGCTGGGGCGGGATCCCGGGGGCGAGGGGCTGCACGCTGGAGTCCTGCACCTTCCGCGACCAGCTGGCGGAGTTCACCGCGGCCGGCGCGACCGTGCACGGGGTCTCGACGCAGCGGCCGGACGAGCAGCGGGAGTTCGCGGAGCACGAGCGGCTGCGGTTTCCGCTGCTGTCGGACGCGGAGCTGGGGTTGGTCACGGCCCTGCGACTGCCGACGTTCCGCGCGGCGGGGGTGAGCCGGATCAGGCGGTTGACGCTGGTGCTGGACCGGGAGCGGGTGGTGCGGGAGGTGTTCTACCCGGTCCGGGACATCGAGGCGAGCGTGGCCGCTGCGCTGGCTGCGGTCCGGGCGGCGGGGTAGCCGGGGGCTGCGGGGGTCCCCCGGACGGAGTCCGGGGGAAGGCTGGGGGGGGGAGGGCGGGGGGCCTCGCCCCGCGCAGCGGCGGCTACGCCGGACGCAGGACGCGGGTCAGGACGTCCCGGACGTACGCGGCGTCGTACGGCGCGCCCGTCAGCAGCACCTGGAGGGTGATGCCGTCCATCACCGCCACCAGCGCCCGCGCCGTCACCGGATCGGTGTGGTCCGCCAGGGCCCCCGCCACGGCCTCGCACCACTCGGCGGCGACCTCCCGCAGCGCGGGCCGGCGCAGGGCCGCCAGGTACAGCTCGCACTCCAGCTCCGCCCGGCCCCGGTCGGCCCCCAGCCGCTCCCCCAGGAGCCGGGCCAGCGCCTCCGCCAGGTCCTCGCCCGGGCGCAGCACGAGCGCCGGCGGGTACGCCGCGTTCGCCTGCCGCAGGGCCGCGACCAGCAGGTCGTCCAAGGTCTTGAAGTGGTACGTCGTCGAGCCCAGCGGGACGTCCGCCTCCGCCGCCACGCTGCGGTGGCTCAGCCCGGCGATCCCCTTGGCCCCGACCACCCGGATCGCGGCGTCGATGATCCGCTGCCTGCGCCCGGGGTCGTACCGGCGCACCGGGGCGGCGGCCATCAGTGGGTCGCCCCGCCCAGGTTGAGCAGGACCACCCCGCCGATGACCAGCGCGATCCCGGCGATCTTCGCCGCGCTGGCGGTCTCGCCCATGAACACCATGCCGATCGCGGCGATGGCGGCGGTGCCGACCCCGGCCCAGATCGCGTACGCGGTGCCCACCGACATCGACTTGAGGGTCTGGGCGAGCAGGGTGAAGGCGATGACGTAGCCCAGCAGGGTGCCCAGGGAGGGCCACAGCCGGGTGAAGCCCTCGCTGTACTTCATCGCGGTGGTCCCGGCGACCTCGGCGGCTATGGCCATGGCAAGCAGTACGTAGGGCATGCGTACGACTGTACGCATCGATGCGTACACATGTACACACGCAGACCCCGGGACACCGGCGCGCATCGGAGCTACGGTGTCCCCACGCAGGGGACAGGGGGCCGCTCATGGCGATGCATCATGGGACCCATCCGGGCGGCGGCTGGCTGCCCCCGGGACGCCCCGGGCCCGGGGTCGTACCCCTGCGGCCGCTGGGCACCTCGGACATCCTCGGCGGCGCCCTCGCCGCCCTGCGCCGTTACGGCGGCACGCTGTGCGGCGCGCTGCTGCTGGGGCAGCTGATGGCGGGGCTGCTGGTCACCGCGGCGGCCGGCGCGGCCACGCTGGCCTCGCTCAGCCCGAGGTCGGGCAGCCGGGTCTTCGTCTGGACCCTGTTCCCGGCGGCGGGCCTGTTCCTGCTGTTCACCTGCGCCCTGGCCACCGCCCTGATCGCGGCCCTGCTGCGCCCCGCGGTGCTCGGCCGGCCCGTGACCGCGCCGGGCCTGCTGCTCGCCGCGCTGCCCCGCACCCCGGCGGTGCTCGGCGCCCAGCTGCTGGCCCTGCTGGCCGCGGCGGGGCCGCTCGTCGTGCTGCTCGCGCTGGGGGTGCCACCCCTGGCGGCGCTGCCCCTGCTCCCCGTCGCGCTCTGGCTCGGGGTGCTGTCCTCCCTCGCCCCGACCGCCGCCGGGTACGAGCGGCTCGGGCCGGTGGCGGCGCTGCGGCGCTCGGCGCACCTGGTGCGCGGCGCGTGGTGGCGGGCCCTGGCCGTGACCGCCCCGGCGGTGGTGTTCACCGGGGCGGCGGCGTACGGGCTGCTGCTGTGGCTCGGGCTGCCGGGGGCCCTGTCGGCGCTGGTGCTGCTGCCGGCGTTCCCGCAGCTGCCGGCCGGACTGCTCTACGTGGACCGGCGGATCCGCCGCGAGCACCTCGCCGAGGCCTTCGCGGCCGACGCCTGACCGGAGGGACGGCCTAGGACAGGGTGAACCAGGCGGCGCGGGACTTCTTGAACTCCGGGTGCGTGAGGTCCTTGGCCTCGATGCCGTCCCCGTAGAGGTCGGCCGAGCCGCTGTCGGTGATCAGCTGGACGCGCGCACCCGGTACCGACAGGTCGGGGACCTCGACGATGGCCTCCCAGCCGCCCGGGTCGGTGGTCGGCAGGTCGGCCCGCTTGACCGGGGCGTGGCCGGCGATCCCGTCCCACTGGTAGAGGGCGTAGGGGTCGGAGTTGTCGTCCGCCGCCCAGGAACCGGCCAGGATCAGGTACTGGTCCTGCGCGTTCTTGCGGATGTCGCGGACCGACAGCCCGCCCAGGTCCAGCTCGATCGCCGAACCGAACGTCGCCGCCGACCCGTTGGACAGGACCTTGTCGAAGTTGGTGACGGGGACCAGCAGCGCCTTGCCGCCGGGCACCACCGGGGCGAGCGGGGCGCGGAAGCCCACGTAGGCGGTGGTGGTGGAGCCGGGGGCGAACTCCAGGCCCTCCACGTTGAACCCGTCGATCTGCTTGGGCGCCTGGCCCGCCGCCGTGCCCGCCGCGAAGCCGTACCGGTCGCCCTGCGCCCGGTCCCAGGCGACGAGGTCCTCGCGCAGGTGCTTGTACGAGCGCCCGTACGCGAGCTGCGTGGCCGAGCCGGAGCCGCTGACGGTGGTGGTGAACACCGTGTTGCGGGGCGCCTTGTACGCGCCGTCCTTGTTGTTGCCGAGCGAGCCGGTCCAGTAGATCGTGTCGCCGATCCGGGCGGCGCCCTCGATGTCCACCTCCTTGGTGACCCCGAGCTGGGAGCTGAAGTCCCAGGTGCGCACGGGGGCGTCGGAGCGGGAACGGTCGTACAGGCGCAGCACGTTGTTCTCGTCGTCCGCGACCACGGTGAAGCCGCCGCCGACATCCACGGCGGCCGAGGAGTCCGAGGCGCCGCTGAAGTAGCGGGCGTCGGCCGGGTTCTGGACAGCGGCGGAGGCGGCGTAGGAGAGGGTCCTGGTGGCGGTCTTGCCGCCGAGCCCGGTGACCTTGATCGTCAGGGTGGTGTAGCCGCGGCCGTGCGCGGTGACGGCCAGCCGGCGCACGGCCTGGGTGCCGGTGACCGTGACGTCGCCGGTGCCGGCGACGGAGGTCTTGCTGGAGGCGGAGGCGCTGACGGTCAGAGCGGAGACGTCGGCGCCGCTCTGGCCGACGGTGACGTCGACGGTCTGGTCGCCGACCCCGTTCACCGAGCCCGACAGGTAGCCGGCGGACAGCGAGATGGTGGGGGTCCCGTAGGTGACCGCGTGCGCGGGCATGACCGTCGCGGCGACGATCAGCGCGGCGATGCCCGCGGCGCCCGCGATACCGAGCTGCTTCTTCAAGGTGGCGTCCTCTCCCTCACGGCGGCGTCACACCGTGACGGCCGTCGAGAACGATCGGCCATCCTGGCCAACTTCCGGTGCACACCGTCCGTCGGCCGGAAGAACCCCGAAGAACAGGGAGGGCCCCCGGCACGACCGTGCCGGGGGCCCTCGCGACCGCGCGGGTCAGACGTTGAAGCCGAGCGCGCGCAGCTGTTCACGGCCGTCGTCCGTGATCTTGTCCGGACCCCACGGCGGCATCCAGACCCAGTTGATGCGCAGTTCGTTGACGATGCCCTCCGTCGCCGACTTCGCCTGGTCCTCGATGACGTCCGTCAGCGGGCAGGCCGCCGAGGTCAGGGTCATGTCGAGGGTGGCGATGTTCGCGTCGTCGATGTGGATGCCGTAGATCAGGCCCAGGTTGACGACGTCGATGCCCAGCTCGGGGTCGACCACGTCGTAGAGGGCCTCGCGGACCTCCTCCTCGGTGGCCGGCTTGATCGACGCCTCGGGCGTCGCGTTCTCGGTCATGCCGTCTTCCTCTCCGCGTCGCCCAGTACCTGGGCGGTCGCGTCCTTCCACGCCATCCAGCTCAGCAGAGCACACTTCACGCGCGCCGGATACTTGGAGACGCCGGCGAACGCGACCGCGTCCTCCAGCACCTCCTCCATCGCCTCGTCCGGCTCGATCTTGCCCTTGGACTGCATCAGCTCCAGGAACACGGCCTGGATCTTCTGCGCCTCGGCCAGCTGCTTGCCGACCAGCAGCTCGTTCAGCACGGACGCGCTGGCCTGGCTGATGGAGCAGCCCTGGCCCTCGTAGGAGACGTCGGTGAGCGTCTCGCCGTCGTACTTCACGCGCAGCGTGATCTCGTCGCCGCACGTCGGGTTGACGTGGTGCACCTCGGCGTCACCGTCGCGCAGGCCACGCCCGTGCGGGTGCTTGTAGTGGTCCAGGATCAGTTCCTGGTACATCGAATCCAGCTTCACAGCGTCCTCGTCCTCATCGCCTTCGTCAGCCGAAGAAGTTCCGTACGTGCTCCAGCCCGTCGATCAGCGCGTCGACGTCGGCGGGAGAGGAGTACAGGTAGAAAGACGCCCGCGTGGTCGCCGGAATTCCGTAGCGCAGGCAGACCGGGCGCGCGCAGTGGTGTCCCACGCGGACCGCGATGCCCTGCTCGTCCAGGACCTGGCCCACGTCGTGCGGGTGGATGTCGCCGAGTACGAAGGAGATCGCGGCGCCGCGGTCCTCGGCCGTGGTGGGGCCGATGATCCGCAGGTCGGGCACCTCCTGGAGGCGCTTGACCGCGTACTCGGTGATCGCGTGCTCGTGCGCGGCGATCTTGTCCATGCCGATCGAGGTCAGGTAGTCCACGGCCGCGCCGAGGCCGACGGCCTGGGCGATCGGGGGCGTGCCCGCCTCGAACTTGTGGGGGGCCGGGGCGTACGTCGAGGCGTGCATCGAGACGGTCTCGATCATCTCGCCGCCGCCGAGGAACGGAGGCAGGTCCTCCAGGAGCTCCTGGCGGCCCCACAGGACGCCGATGCCGGTCGGGCCGCACATCTTGTGGCCGGTGAAGGCCACGAAGTCGGCGCCGAGCGCCTGCACGTCCAGCGGCATGTGCGGAGCGGCCTGCGAGGCGTCGATCAGCACCAGGGCGCCGACGTCCTGGGCACGCCGGACGATCGCCTCGACCGGGTTGACCGTGCCCAGGATGTTGGAGACCAGCGTGAAGGAGACGATCTTCGTCTTCTCCGTGATGACCTCTTCGAGGTTCGACAGGTCGAGCCGGCCGTCGTCGGTGAGGCCGAACCACTTCAGCTTCGCGCCGGTGCGCTGCGCGAGCAGCTGCCACGGGACGATGTTGGAGTGGTGCTCCATCTCCGTGATGGCGATCTCGGTCTCGCGGTCGACCCGGTAGGGCTCGTCCGCCCAGCCGAGCATGTTCGCGACCAGGTTGAGCGACTCCGAGGCGTTCTTGGTGAAGATCACCTCGTCGCGGCTCGGCGCGTTGATGAAGGCGGCGACCTTGTCGCGGGCGCCCTCGTACAGCGCCGTGGCCTCCTCGGCGAGCACGTGCACGCCGCGGTGGACGTTGGCGTTGTGCTGCTCGTAGTACTCGTTCAGCGCGTCGAGCACCTGGCGCGGCTTCTGCGAGGTCGCCGCGTTGTCCAGGTAAACGATCTTCTTCCCGTCGTGGACCACACGATCCAGCAGGGGGAAGTCCTTGCGGATCGCCTCGATGTCGAGGAGGCCAGGCAGCTGTGTCACGCGGTCGCGCCACCCTTCACGTACTTGTCGTAGCCCTCGTTCTCCAGCTGGTCGGCGAGCTCGGCGCCGCCGGACTCGGCGATGCGGCCGTTCGCGAACACGTGCACGAAGTCGGGCTTGATGTAGCGCAGGATGCGCGTGTAGTGGGTGATCAGCAGGGTGCCGACCTCGCCGGTCTCGCGGACGCGGTTGACGCCCTCGGAGACGATGCGCAGGGCGTCGACGTCCAGGCCGGAGTCGGTCTCGTCGAGGATCGCGATCTTCGGCTTGAGGAGCTCCAGCTGGAGGATCTCGTGGCGCTTCTTCTCACCGCCGGAGAAGCCCTCGTTGACGTTGCGCTCGGCGAAGGCCGGGTCCATCTGGAGCTGCTCCATGGCGGACTTGACCTCCTTCACCCACGTGCGCAGCTTGGGGGCCTCGCCGCGGATGGCGGTGGCGGAGGTGCGCAGGAAGTTGGAGACCGAGACGCCGGGGACCTCGACCGGGTACTGCATGGCGAGGAAGACGCCGGCGCGGGCGCGCTCGTCGACGGACATCTCCAGGACGTCCTCACCGTCGAGGGTCACGGTGCCACCGGTGATGGTGTACTTCGGGTGACCGGCGAGGGAGTACGCCAGGGTGGACTTGCCGGAGCCGTTCGGGCCCATGATGGCGTGCGTCTCACCCTGCTTGACCGTCAGGTCGACGCCCTTGAGGATCTCGCGGGCGCCGTTCTCGGCCTCGACGGAGACGTGCAGGTCGTGGATTTCAAGCGTTGCCATGGGTACCTCAGGACTCCTGGGTGAGGGAGACGAGCACGTCGTCCCCTTCGATCTTGACGGGGTAAACGGGGACGGGGCGCGTCGCGGGCAGACCGGAGGGCTTGCCGGTGCGCAGGTCGAAGGCCGACCCGTGCAGCCAGCACTCGATCATGCAGTCCTCGACCTCACCCTCCGAGAGCGAGACGTTCGCGTGCGAGCAGATGTCGTTGATCGCGAACACCTCCCCCTCGGTGGAGACGATGGACACCGGCGTGCCGTCGAGTTCCACCCGCTTGGGGGTGTTCTCCTCCAGCTCGCTCAGCGCGCAGGCCTTGACGTACGTCATCAGACGGCCGCCGCCAGCTCGGCCTCGATCTTCGCGATCAGGCGCTCCTCGATGTCCGCGACACCGATCTGCTGGACGAGCTCGGCGAAGAAGCCGCGCACGACCAGGCGGCGGGCCTCGTCGGCCGGGATGCCGCGGGCCTGGAGGTAGAAGAGCTGCTCGTCGTCGAAGCGGCCGGTCGCCGAGGCGTGACCGGCGCCGACGATCTCGCCCGTCTCGATCTCCAGGTTCGGCACCGAGTCGACGCGCGCGCCGTCCGTCAGGACGAGGTTGCGGTTCATCTCGTAGGTGTCGGTGCCCTCGGCGGACTTCTCGATGAGGACGTCGCCGATCCAGACCGCGTGGGCGTCCTGGCCCTGGAGCGCACCCTTGTAGACCACGTTGGACTTGCAGTGCGGGGCGTCGTGCGTGACCAGGAGGCGGTGCTCCTGGTGCTGGCCGGCGTCCGTGAAGTACAGGCCGAGCATCTCGGCCTCGCCGCCGGGGCCCGCGTAGGTGACGCGCGGGTGCAGGCGGACGAGGTCGCCGCCGAAGGTCACGACGACGGACTTGAAGCTCGCGTCGCGGCCGATGAGGGCGTTGTGCTGCGAGGTGTGGACCGCGGTGTCGTCCCAGTCCTGG
The DNA here is from genome assembly GCF_055580265.1 of Streptomyces sp. NPDC032091. Classification (NCBI taxonomy): domain Bacteria; kingdom Bacillati; phylum Actinomycetota; class Actinomycetes; order Kitasatosporales; family Streptomycetaceae; genus Streptomyces; species Streptomyces sp. NPDC032091. The sequence continues at coordinate 99,789 of NZ_JBVILR010000005.1, forward strand.
ACGGACACGAAGGTCACCTTGGCGCCGTCGCCGACGAGGACGTCGACGTTGGCGGCGCGCACGCCGTCACCGGTGTGGTCGATCACGATGATCGCCTCGGCGAACGGCTTGATGTCGAAGACGGTGTGCCCGAAGGTCGTGCCGCCCTCACCGTGCAGCGCGACCCGGATGGGCTCGGCCAGCACGGTCTCCTTGGGCACGGTGACGACCGTGGCCTTGGCGAACGAGGAGAAGGCCTGGGCCGCGACGCGGTCGACCGGGGTGCCGGCCTTGCCGATGCGCTCGTCGTCGCGCTCGACGGACTCGACCGTCACGCCCTCGGGGGCGTCGATCTGGGCCTTCATGGTTCCGTTGGCGACCGCGGTGCCGTCGTGCAGGCCCTTGAGGCGGGCGAGCGGGGTGAACCGCCACTCCTCCTCGCGGCCGTGCGGGACCGGGAAGTCGGCCACGTCGAAGGACGGGGGCGCACTCATCCGGGTGGCGACGGTGGACTCGGCGGCCACCGCGATCGCGCCGGCGGTGGTGGAGCCCGCCGGAATATTCTGAGCCTCAGCCATGGCTGTCGTTCTGCTCTCTTCCTACGTCAAGAAATGTGCTGCGGGTGGGATGGGCCGGACGGCGGTACTAGCCGACCGAACCCTCCATCTGCAGCTCGATCAGCCGGTTGAGCTCCAGCGCGTACTCCATCGGCAGCTCCTTGGCGATCGGCTCGACGAAGCCGCGCACGATCATCGCCATGGCCTCGAACTCGGTGAGGCCGCGCTGCATGAGGTAGAAGAGCTGGTCGTCGGAGACCTTGGAGACGGTGGCCTCGTGGCCCATCGTCACGTCGTCCTCGCGGACGTCGACGTAGGGGTAGGTGTCCGAGCGGGAGATGGTGTCGACCAGGAGCGCGTCGCACAGCACGTTGGACTTGGAGCCCGAAGCGCCCTCGCCGATCTCAACCAGACCGCGGTAGGAGGTGCGGCCGCCGCCCCGCGCCACCGACTTGGAGACGATGTTCGAGGAGGTGTTCGGCGCCATGTGGACCATCTTGGAGCCGGCGTCCTGGTGCTGGCCCTCGCCCGCGAAGGCGATGGACAGGGTCTCGCCCTTGGCGTGCTCGCCCATCAGGTAGACGGCCGGGTACTTCATGGTGACCTTGGAACCGATGTTGCCGTCGATCCACTCCATGGTCGCGCCCTCGTACGCCACGGCGCGCTTGGTGACCAGGTTGTAGACGTTGTTCGACCAGTTCTGGATGGTCGTGTAGCGGCAGCGGCCGCCCTTCTTGACGATGATCTCGACCACGGCGCTGTGCAGCGAGTCCGAGGAGTAGATCGGGGCGGTGCAGCCCTCGACGTAGTGGACGTAGGCGTCCTCGTCGACGATGATCAGCGTCCGCTCGAACTGGCCCATGTTCTCCGTGTTGATGCGGAAGTAGGCCTGGAGCGGGATGTCCACGTGGACACCCTTGGGGACGTAGATGAAGGAGCCGCCCGACCACACGGCGGTGTTCAGCGAGGCGAACTTGTTGTCGCCCACGGGGATGACCGTGCCGAAGTACTCCTGGAAGAGCTCCGGGTGCTCCTTGAGCGCGGTGTCGGTGTCGAGGAAGATGACGCCCTGCTGCTCCAGGTCCTCGCGGATCTGGTGGTAGACGACCTCGGACTCGTACTGGGCCGCGACACCGGCGACGAGGCGCTGCTTCTCCGCCTCGGGGATGCCGAGCTTGTCGTACGTGTTCTTGATGTCCTCCGGCAGGTCCTCCCAGGACTCGGCCTGCTTCTCGGTGGACCGGACGAAGTACTTGATGTTGTCGAAGTCGATGCCCGAGAGGTCCGAGCCCCACTTCGGCATGGGCTTCTTGCCGAACAGCTTGAGGCCCTTGAGGCGGAGGTTCAGCATCCACTCCGGCTCGGACTTCTTCGCCGAGATGTCGCGGACGACGTCCTCGGACAGACCCCGCTTGGCAGCGGCGCCGGCCGCGTCGGAGTCGGCCCAGCCGTATTCGTAGGTGCCCAGGCCATCGAGCTCAGGGTGAGCAGTCTCCGTGGTCATGCGGGGTTCCTCCCGGCCGTACTTGCAGATGCTGGTGTGTCGTGCTGTGCCGCGCTTCGCGGGATGAACGTGGTGCACACCCCGTCGCCGTGGGCGATCGTGGCGAGGCGCTGCACATGCGTCCCGAGCAGGCGGGAGAAGACCTCGGTCTCCGCCTCGCAGAGCTGCGGGAACTGCTCGGCGACGTGCGCGACCGGGCAGTGGTGCTGACAGAGCTGTTCACCGCTGTGCGGACCGGGAGCGCTCTTCGCCGTAGCAGCGTACCCGTCCGCGGTCAACGCCTTCGCGAGGGCCCCGGTGCGGTCCCCGGGCGCGGCCGCCTCGACGGCTTCCCGGTAGGACTCCGCCTGTGAGGCCATCCTCGCCCGAGCGAAGTCGGCGACGGCCGCCTCGCCCTTCTCCCCGCCGCCCACGGACTGCGCGATCCAGCGCAGGGCGTCCGCGGCGAGCGTGTCGTAGGACTGGTCGAAGGCGTCGCGCCCGCAGTCGGTCAGCGCGAACACCTTGGCGGGCCGACCCCGGGTGCGTGCGCCGTACACACGCTGCTCACGGGGTGCGACCACGTCGTCGGCGACGAGCGTGTCGAGGTGGCGGCGGACGGCGGCCTGGGTGAGGCCGAGACGCTGCGCGAGGTCGGCGACGGTGGAGGGGCCGTGGTCCAGGATGGACCGCGCGACCCGGTTGCGGGTCGACCGCTCCCCGGTCGCGAGCTCCCCCTGGGGGGCCTCGCTCATCCGTTCGCCGTATTTCACAACGCCATTGTTGCGTAATTACCGGAGCCCCGACAAGCCGTGACGGACGCCACTCCTGGTGTCCTCCATCACTAAGGGTTACCTAATCTCTCGACGGAGAGTGAGCGAAAGGCCCCGGCTCCACCGCCCTGGCCAGCGGCGATGTGCGGGAAGGGGGAACCTTCCCCCGGCGCCCGTGGACGCCCTTACCGCTCCGTAGACTCACCCGCATGAGCAACGACCCCGCCGTGGAGATCCGCGGACTGGTGAAACGGTACGGATCGAAGACGGCCGTCGACGGCCTGGACCTCACCGTCCCCGGGAGCGCGGTCACCGCGGTGCTCGGCCCCAACGGCGCGGGCAAGACCACCACGATCGAGACCTGCGAGGGCTATCGCCGCCCCGACGCCGGCACCGTCCGCGTCCTGGGCCTGGACCCGGTCGCCCAGGCGGAGGCCCTGCGTCCGCGGGTCGGCGTGATGCTCCAGTCCGGCGGGGTCTACTCCGGCGCCCGCGCCGTCGAGATGCTGCGGCACATGGCGAAGCTGTACGCCGACCCGCTGGACGTCGGCTCCCTGGTCGAGCGCCTCGGCCTCGGCGGCTGCGGCCGCACCCCCTACCGCAGGCTCTCCGGCGGCCAGCAGCAGCGGCTCTCCCTGGCGATGGCCGTCGTCGGCCGCCCCGAGCTGGTCTTCCTGGACGAGCCCACCGCGGGCCTCGATCCGCAGGCCCGCCGCGCGACCTGGGACCTCGTACGGGAGCTGCGCGCCGACGGGGTCTGCGTGGTCCTCACCACCCACCACATGGACGAGGCCGAGCAGCTCGCCGACGAGGTGGCCATCGTGGACGCCGGCAGGGTCATCACCCACGGCAGCCCCGAGCAGCTGTGCCGCGGCGGCGCCGAGAACACCCTGCGCTTCTCCGGCCGGCCCTCCCTCGACCTCGCCGCCCTGCTCAAGGCCCTGCCCGACGGCACCCAGGCCGCCGAGCTCACCCCGGGGTCGTACCGGGTGACCGGCGACGTGGACCCCCAGCTGCTGGCCACCGTCACCTCCTGGTGCGCCCAGCACGGGGTGATGCCCAGCAGCCTCACGGTGGAACGGCACACCCTCGAAGACGTCTTCCTCGAACTGACCGGTAAGGAGCTGCGCGCATGAGCGCCGGTACGTTCACCCCCCGGCCCGGGGCCGCGCCCGTCTCCCGGATGATCGGTGCGCAGACCGCGCTGGAGACCCGGATGCTGCTGCGCAACGGGGAGCAGCTGCTGCTGACGGTGATCATCCCGGCGCTGCTGCTGACCCTGTTCTCGCTGGTCGACGTCGTCGACACGGGCGCCGGGAAGTCCGTGGACTTCCTCGCGCCGGGCGTGCTCGCGCTCGCCGTGATGTCCACCGCCTTCACCGGCCAGGCCATCGCCACCGGCTTCGACCGCCGCTACGGGGTGCTCAAGCGGCTCGGGGCCTCGCCGCTGCCGCGCTGGGCGCTGATGGCCGCCAAGACCCTGTCGGTGCTGGTCACCGAGGTGCTCCAGATCGCCCTGCTGACGGTGATCGCCCTCGCGCTCGGCTGGTCCCCGCACGGGAACCCGCTCGCGGTGGCGGCCCTGGTGCTGCTGGGCACCGCCGCCTTCTCCGGGCTCGGTCTGCTGATGGCGGGCACCCTCAAGGCCGAGGTGACGCTGGCCGCCGCCAACCTGGTGTTCCTGCTGCTGCTGGTCGGCGGCGGGGTGATCGTGCCGTTGGAGAAGTTCCCCGGCCCGGTGCGGGACGTCCTCGGGCTGCTGCCCGTCTCGGCCCTGTCCGACGGGCTGCGCGCGGTGCTCGGGCACGGCGCCGCGCTGCCGTGGGGCGACGCGGCCGTGCTGGCCGCCTGGGCGGTGCTGGGGCTCGGCGCGGCGGCGAAGTGGTTCCGCTGGGAGTAGACCGACGCCGCTTTCCCCGCCCCGGTTCCGCCCGGACGGGGTGACGCGTCTCTCCGCCCCGCTCCCGGCGCGGCGGGAGTGAATCCCCGCCCCCGGGCGTTGGTCCGGCGGGAGGGCGACCACCTCCACGGAATGCGGATCGGCGACGCCGGGGGACGACGGGCATGGGGCAGCGAGAGGCCGTACTGCGGCTGGACGGGCAGTGGGCGCGGATCCGGTCGGGGGCCGCGCAGGCGGATCCCGGCGAGGCCGACCGGCTGCTCGGCGAACTGATCGGGGCGCTGCGCGAGCCCGCCCGGACCGACCCCGAGTGCGCCGCCCGGCTGGGGCTGCGCCTCGGCGACCTCGCCGCCCGCCGGTTCGCCGCCGGGGACCGCGCGGGGGCACTGGCCGCCATCGAGGAGGGCCTGCGCCACGCGCAGCAGGCCGCCGGACACGCGCCGGAGTACGCCCGCTGGTACGCCCGGGGCCTGATCAACCAGGGGGTGTGGCTGGCCTGGCCGCTGAGCGACGCGGCCCGGCTGCCCCGGCACCCGCTCGGCGAGGGCGCCGAGGAGGGGCCGGGCGCCATGGAACGGGCGGCCGGCGAGCGGGCCCGTGACCTGACCCGGGCCGCCGTCGAGGTCTGGGCCGGCCTCGACCAGCACGACCCCGTCAACCGGCGCGGCCTCGCGCAGGCCAAGGTGTTCCTCGGGGACCGCCTCGCCGAGCTGGGCTTCGCCGCCGACGCCGTGGCCTGGGCGGTGGACGCCGAGGGCGGGTTCCGCCGGCTGCTGCTGGCCTCCCCCGCGCCCGAGGAGGCCCGGGAGGCGGAGGAGGCCCTGGACCACATCGGCCGCCAGCTGGAGCTGCGGCTGCGCTACCTGTCGTTCGACTCCCTGGCCGGGCTGCGGGCGGACGGGCTGCTGCCCGAGCGGCTGCTGCCGCAGGCGGTGGTGGCCGCGCGGATCCAGGGCGTGCCCGAGGAGGCGGTCGCCGCCCGGCTGGGGCTGGACGCCGAGCAGGTCGCCACCATGCTGGAGGTCACCCCGTGGCGCGCGGTGTGGCGCGTCGAGGTGCGGGGCGCCGACGGGCTGTGGGCCGTGCAGCCCGCCCCCTGGCGGGGCTCCGCGGAGGTGCGGCAGCGGACGGCCGAGGACGTGGGGGCGGAGGTGGTCTGGGGGTTCATGGCGTCCCCGCAGTACCCGGGGGACGCCGCCCTGTGGCGGGTCCGGGTGTGGTGGCACGAGGAGGGCGACCCGGCCGGAGCCAGGTTCCGGCTGGTCGTCGGGCCCGACGCACCCGTACCCACCCCCTCGTGAAAGTTTGCACAAAGCGGCGCATACGATAGGGGCCGTGTTGAAGCCATTCGCATCCCTCGCCGACCGCTGGACCCCGTCATCCCGGATCGTCCGGCGCGCCGCGTCCGTCGCGCTCCTGATGAGCGTGGTCATCGTCGTCACCGGCGGCGCGGTGCGGCTGACCGGTTCCGGCCTCGGCTGCGACACCTGGCCCAAGTGCACGGACGACAGCCTGATCGTCACCGAGGCGCAGGGCTTCCACGGCGCGATCGAGTTCGGCAACCGGATGCTCACGTACGTGCTCTGCGCGGCGGTCGGCGGCGTGATCCTCACGGCCCGCGCCGCCAAGCCGTGGCGGCACTCGCTGACGAGGCTCGGCTGGACCCAGTTCGCCCTCGTCATGGGCAACGCCGTCCTCGGCGGCATCACCGTCCTGACGGGCCTGAACCCGTACAGCGTCGCGGGACACTTCCTGCTGGCCACCAGCCTGCTCACGGTCACCACCGTCACCTGGCAGCGCACCCGCGAAGGTGACGGCGCCCCCCGGCCCCGGGTCCCCGGTCCGGTGCGCAAGCTGTCCTGGGCGCTGGTCGCCACCACGCTGGTGCTGATCGCGGCGGGCACCGTGGTGACCGGTTCCGGGCCGCACGCCGGCGACAAGAGCGAGATCAAGCGGATGCCGTTCGACTGGGCGGCCACCGCCCACGTGCACGCGATCGCCGCCTGGCTGGTGTGCGCGCTGGGTGTGGCGATGTGGCTGGTGCTGCGGGTGGTCGACGCCCCCGCCGACACCCGGGCGCGCGCCCGCGACCTGCTGCTCGTCCTGCTCGCCCAGGGTGCCATCGGCTACATGCAGTTCTTCACCTCGCTGCCCGAGGCGCTGGTCGCCGCCCACATGCTCGGCTCCTGCCTGGTGTGGATCTCCGTACTCCGCCTGGCCCTGAGCCTGCGCGAGCGCTCCGACACCGCCGCCGGAGCCCCGGAGCCCGAGGACGCGCAGCTCTCGGCGGTCTGACGGCCGGCCCTCAGCCCCGTTCGTCCAGCCGGTAGACGCGGCGGGCGTTGCCCGCCGCGAGCATCCCCGCGACCCGGTCCGCGTCCCGCCGGGACCAGGCCCCGTCCGCCACCCAGCCCCCCAGCACCCGGCCCAGCGCCTCGCGGAACGCCAGGGCGCCGACCGCGTGCAGCTCGGGCAGGCCGCGGCCGCCGCTGGAGAACAGCAGCTTCCCGAAGGGCGCGAGCTCCAGCAGCTCGGCCAGGACCCCGGCGGCCCGCGCCCCCGTGCGTGCCAGCGCCGGCCCGAGATCGGCGTGGACGTGCGGGTGCGCCGCCGCGAGCCGCGCCGTGTCCCGGTGGTGCGGGTAGCCCCCGAGCAGGACGAGGCGCACCCCCGGGCCCTCCGTGGCCCGTACGAACCCGGCCAGCGGCCCGGGCCCCGCCGCTGCGGTGTGCAGCTGGAGCGGCAGCCCGGACGCCACCGCGCTCCACAGCAGGTGCCGCAGGAGGACGGGGTCCCGCAGCGGCCCTCCCCCGGCCCGGACCGGTCCTGCCCCGGTCCGTGGCGCCCCTCCGGCCGCCCGTGCGGCCAGCCACCGCCCGGCCGCGCCGCGCACCTCGCCGGGGCCGGGCGGCGCCGGCGCGGCGGCCAGGGCGGCCGCGTACCCGGCGTGGGGCCCGCAGGCGAAGGCGACCGCTCCGGCGGCGGCGTCGTGGACGGCTCCGGCGAGGCCGGCGAGGAAGGCGGAGACGGTCCCGGCGGCGTCGGCGGCCCCTTCGGCGAGGGCTTCCAGCCGGACGACCCCGAAGGCCTCCGCGTCGGCGGCGACGGCCAGCTCCTTGGGCCCGGTGAGCTCCCCGGGGGCTCCCGTGTCGACGAGGTACGCGCCCACCCCGGAGCCCCGCAGCAGCCGCCGCGCGCTCTCGGCGGCCCCCAGCTCGCGCCGCCGGGCCAGGTAGCGGGCGGGCGGGCAGTGCGGCTCCAGGCCGAGCAGGGGCGGGCACCACCGGCGCACGGCGAAGCCGGCCTGGGTGTCGAAGAAGGTGGTGCCGGCCGCGGGCGGGCCGGCGCCGTGGACCAGCCGGGCCTCGAAGGTGGCGAGCCCCAGCTCGGTACGGAGCACCCCGTGGCAGTGCTGGTCCACCAGGGGCGGCGTTTCGATCATCCGGTCATCCCGTTGCGGACGTGGGGAAGCGGCTTCCACACGTCCTAACGGGTGAGCGGGGGATGAAGTATTGCCCCGGTCGTTGACCGGGTGGTTCAGGCGGCGGGGTTGGCCGGGCCGCCGATCTGGATCCCGGCCATGCGGGTCCACTCGTACGGGCCCGTCTTCACGCGCGCGGCGAGCTCTCCGTCGAAGTCCTCGTGGAGGGTCAGCCCCGCCTGCTCGGCGGCGAGCTGCGCCACGGCGTACGTGGGGGCGACCAGGTCGCCCCAGCCGCCGTCGGTGCCCACGAGGACGATCCGGGTGCCGGCCTGGCCGATGTGTGCGAGCTGGCCCTCGGCGCCGCCGTGCTGCTTGGCGAACGCGCCGATCTGCCGGGCCAGCTTCGCCGCCGTACGGCTGTGCTTCCTGTCCGCGGCCTCTGCGGTCTGTGCGGTGTCTGCGGTCTCTGCCATGGACGGCATGCTACCGGCGAGTAATCAACGGAGGAAGGGATCCACGGCCACGGCCACGAAGAGCAGCGACACATAGGTGATCGACCAGTGGAACAGCCGCATCTCCTTGAGCTTCGCGCCCGTGACCCCGGCCTTGGCCCGTGCGCTCAGCGCGTGCGCCTCCCACAGCCACCAGCCGCCCGCCAGCAGCGCGACGGAGGTGTAGAACCAGCCGGTGTACCCCAGCGGGGTGAGCAGCAGCGAGACGGCGACCATCACCCAGCTGTAGAGGACGATCTGGCGCGCCACGGCCTTGTTGCCCGCCACGACCGGCAGCATCGGCACGCCGACCCGCGCGTAGTCGTCCTTCACCTTCATGGACAGCGGCCAGTAGTGCGGCGGCGTCCAGAAGAAGATGACGAGGAAGAGGATGACGGCGGCCCAGGAGACCTCGTTGCGCACCGCCGACCAGCCGATGAGCACCGGCATGCAGCCGGCGATCCCGCCCCAGACGATGTTCTGCGCGGTCCGCCGCTTCAGCAGCATCGTGTAGACGACCACATAGAAGAGGAGCGCGCCGAGGGCGAGGGCGGCCGACAGCCAGTTGACGAGCAGGCCGAAGAAGAGGGTCGAGACGACCCCCAGCGTGATGCCGAAGACCAGGCACTCGCGCGGGCTCACCATGCCGGTCACCAGCGGCCGCTGCGACGTGCGGTCCATCAGGGCGTCGATGTCCCGGTCGATGTACATGTTCAGCGCGTTGGCGCCGCCCGCCGACAGGTAACCGCCGAAGCAGGTGGCGAGCACCAGCCACAACGACGGCACGCCCTGCTCGGCGAGGAACATCACCGGCACTGTGGTGATCAGCAGAAGTTCGATGATCCGCGGCTTGGTCAAAGCCACGAAAGCCATGGCCCGGGCCCCGAACGGCCGGTGACCGGGGCTCGTCCCGAGCACCCCCGCTGGACGGGATTCGACGGCCGTCACGCACACCCCTGAGAGAGAATCCAGCAAGCTTCCGAAGCGATGCCTCCAGTAAATGAAGGCTCGGTAAAGGCTTGCGCGTACCACGCCACTGTAGACGTAGCTCTTGCCCCGCCCTGCGCGGGGGTCGCCCCGTGTTGAGCCGATCGGACCGACGGCAAGATCATCGATGGTGGTTCCCAGGTGAACGGCGGACACCGGGAAGGCGACGCACTGCCTGCACTCGAATAGCCGCACGCGCTGGCGGGGGTAGGCTCGGAATCGCCCCGGTGTCACCGTTCGTCACCGGGAAACGACATGTGGAGAGGAGCCCTGACCAACGGTGAGCACCAAGCCGACCACCCCAGAGCTCGTGTGGACCGAACTGGACCAGCGGGCCGTCGACACCGCCCGCATCCTTGCCGCCGACGCGGTCCAGAAGGTCGGGAACGGCCACCCCGGTACGGCGATGAGCCTGGCCCCCGCCGCGTACACGCTTTTCCAGAAGGTCATGCGGCACGACCCGGCGGACCCCCTGTGGGTCGGCCGGGACCGTTTCGTGCTCTCCGCGGGGCACTCCTCCCTGACCCTTTACACCCAGCTCTACCTCGGCGGGTTCGGCCTGGAGCTGGACGACCTCAAGGCGTTCCGGACCTGGGGCTCCAAGACCCCGGGCCACCCGGAGTACGGCCACACCGCCGGCGTCGAGACCACCACGGGCCCGCTGGGCCAGGGCGTCGCGAACGCGGTGGGCATGGCCATGGCCGCCCGCTACGAGCGCGGCCTGTTCGACCCGGAGGCCGCCGCGGGCACCTCCCCGTTCGACCACATGGTCTACGCGATCGCGGGCGACGGCTGCCTCCAGGAGGGCATCTCCCACGAGGCGTCGGCGCTGGCCGGCCACCAGAAGCTCGGCAACCTGGTGCTCCTGTGGGACGACAACCACATCTCCATCGAGGGTGACACGGAGACGGCCGTCTCCGAGGACACCATGAAGCGCTACGAGGCCTACGGCTGGCACGTCCAGCGCGTCGAGCAGCAGCCCAACGGCGACCTCGACCCGAAGGCCCTGTTCGCCGCCCTCCAGGCCGCCAAGGCCGAGACCGGCCGCCCGTCCTTCATCGCGGCCCGCTCGATCATCGCCTGGCCGGCCCCGCACGCCCAGAACACCGAGGCCGCCCACGGCTCGGCCCTCGGCAACGACGAGGTCGCCGCGACCAAGCGCGTGCTCGGCTTCGACCCGGAGAAGACCTTCGAGGTCTCCGACGAGGTCCTGGCCCACACCCGCGGCCTGGTGGACCGCGGCCGCGAGGCCCGCGCCGCCTGGGAGAAGGAGTTCTCCGCCTGGCGCACCGCCAACCCGGAGCGCGCCGCCTCCTTCGACCGCATCGAGTCCAACGAGCTGCCCGAGGGCTGGGAGGACAAGCTCCCCGTCTTCGAGACCGGCAAGGGCGTCGCCACCCGCGCCGCCTCCGGCAAGGTCCTGGAGGCGCTCGGCGCGGTCATCCCGGAGCTGTGGGGCGGCTCGGCCGACCTGGCCGGCTCCAACAACACCACCATCGACAAGAACTCCTCGTTCCTGCCGGTGGGCAACCCGCTGCCGGAGGCCGACCCCTACGGCCGCACCGTCCACTTCGGCATCCGCGAGCACGCCATGGCCGCCACCATGAACGGCATCGCGCTGCACGGCCACACCCGCATCTACGGCGGCACCTTCCTGGTGTTCTCCGACTACATGCGCAACGCCGTCCGCCTGTCCTCCCTGATGCACCTGCCGGTGACGTACGTGTGGACGCACGACTCCATCGGCCTGGGCGAGGACGGCCCCACCCACCAGCCGGTCGAGCACGTCGCCTCGCTGCGCGCCATCCCGGGCCTGAACGTGATCCGCCCGGCCGACGCCAACGAGACCGCCATCGCCTGGCGCGAGATCCTGCGCCGCCACACCAAGGTGTTCGGCAAGGGCGCCCCGCACGGCCTGGCCCTCACCCGCCAGGGCGTGCCGACCTACGAGCGCAACGAGGACGCGGCCAAGGGCGGCTACGTGCTGTTCGAGGCCGAGGGCGGACCCGCCGAGGTCGTCCTCATCGGCACCGGCTCCGAGGTGCAGCTCGCCGTGGCCGCCCGCGAGGCGCTGCAGGCCGAGGGCGTGCCCGCGCGGGTCGTCTCGATGCCGTGCGTGGAGTGGTTCGAGGAGCAGTCCCAGGAGTACAAGGACTCCGTGCTTCCGCCGGCGGTCAAGGCCCGAGTCGCCGTCGAGGCGGGCATCGGCCTGACCTGGCACCGTTACGTCGGGGACGCGGGCCGGATCGTCTCGCTGGAGCACTTCGGTGCCTCGGCGGACGGCGCCGTGCTGTTCCGCGAGTTCGGCCTCACCGCCGAAGCCGTCACCGCCGCCGCCAAGGCCAGTATCGATGCGGCAGGCCTCGCCGCAGCCACGCGCTGACCCGGTACAAGACCAGTAGGAGATGCAATCCCGATGACAGACGCACTCAAGCGCCTCTCCGACGAGGGCGTGGCGATCTGGCTGGACGACCTGTCCCGCAAGCGCATCACGTCCGGCAACCTCGCCGAGCTCATCGACCAGAGCCACGTGGTCGGTGTCACCACCAACCCGTCGATCTTCCAGAAGGCCATCAGCCAGGGCGACGGTTACGACCAGCAGCTCTCGGACCTCGCGGCCCGCAAGGTGACCGTCGAGGAAGCCATCCGCATGATCACCACGGCGGACGTCCGCGACGCCGCCGACATCCTGCGGCCGGTCTTCGACGCCACCGACGGCCAGGACGGCCGGGTCTCGATCGAGGTCGACCCCCGCCTGGCCCACAACACCAAGGCCACGGTCGCCGAGGCCAAGCAGCTCGCCTGGCTGGTGGACCGCCCGAACACACTCATCAAGATCCCGGCGACCCGGGCCGGCCTGCCGGCGATCACCGAGGTCATCGGCCGGGGCATCAGCGTCAACGTCACGCTGATCTTCTCGCTGGAGCGCTACCGCGAGGTCATGGACGCCTACCTGGCGGGCCTGGAGAAGGCGAAGGCCGCCGGCCTGGACCTCTCCCTGATCCACTCGGTCGCCTCCTTCTTCGTGTCCCGCGTGGACACCGAGATCGACAAGCGCCTGGACTCCGTCGGCAGCGACGAGGCCAAGGCCCTGAAGGGCAAGGCGGCGCTCGCCAACGCCCGTCTGGCCTACGAGGCGTACGAGGAGGTCTTCTCCTCCGAGCGCTGGGCGGCCCTGGACAAGGCGCACGCCAACAAGCAGCGCCCGCTGTGGGCCTCCACCGGCGTCAAGGACCCGGCGTACAAGGACACCCTGTACGTGGTGGACCTGGTCGCCCCCGGCACCGTCAACACCATGCCCGAGGCGACCCTGGAGGCCACCGCCGACCACGGCGAGGTCACCGGCGACACCATCCGCGGCACGTACGAGCAGGCGCGCGCCGAGCTCGACGCGGTCGCGAAGCTGGGCATCTCGTACGACGATGTGGTGCAGCTGCTGGAGGACGAAGGCGTCGAGAAGTTCGAGGCGTCCTGGAACGACCTGCTGAAGTCGACCGAGGCGGAGCTCAAGCGCCTCGCCCCCGCGGAGGACTGAGTATTTTGTCGGTAAACGGAGCGAACCCGCTTCGTGACGCACAGGACCGGCGGCTCCCGCGCATCGCGGGGCCGTCCGGCCTGGTCATTTTCGGCGTTACGGGTGACCTGTCGCGCAAGAAGCTCATGCCCGCCGTCTACGACCTCGCGAACCGCGGCCTGCTGCCTCCGGGCTTCTCGCTGATCGGCTTCGCACGCCGTGAGTGGCAGGACGAGGACTTCGCCCAGGAGGTGTACGAGGCCGTCAAGGAGCACTCGCGCACCCCCTTCCGTGAGGAGGTCTGGCAGCAGCTCGTCCAGGGCTGCCGGTTCGTCCAGGGCGAGTTCGACGACGACGCGGCCTTCGAGACGCTCAAGGCGACGATCGACGAGCTCGACAAGGCGCAGGGCACGGGCGGCAACTTCGCCTTCTACCTCTCGGTGCCCCCGAAGTTCTTCCCCAAGGTGGTCCAGCAGCTCAAGAACCACGGGCTGGCCCAGAAGGAGGGCTCCTGGCGGCGCGCCGTCATCGAGAAGCCCTTCGGGCACAACCTGAAGAGCGCGGAAGAGCTCAACCAGGTCGTCCACGAGGTCTTCCCCCGGGACGAGGTCTTCCGGATCGACCACTACCTCGGCAAGGAGACCGTCCAGAACATCCTGGCGCTCCGCTTCGCCAACACCATGTTCGAGCCGATCTGGAACCGGTCGTACGTCGACCACGTGCAGATCACCATGGCGGAGGACATCGGCATCGGCGGCCGGGCCGGCTACTACGACGGCATCGGCGCCGCCCGTGACGTCATCCAGAACCACCTGCTCCAGCTGCTGGCGCTCACGGCGATGGAGGAGCCCGGCTCCTTCCACCCCAAGGCCCTGGTGGCGGAGAAGCTGAAGGTGCTCAGCGCCGTCGAGATCCCCGAGGACCTGGGCAAGCACACCGTGCGCGGCCAGTACTCGGCGGCCTGGCAGGGCGGCGAGAAGGTCAAGGGGTACCTGCAGGAGGACGGGATCAACCCGAACTCCAAGACCGACACCTACGCGGCCATCCGCCTGGAGATCAACAACCGCCGCTGGGCGGGCGTCCCGTTCTACCTGCGCACGGGCAAGCGCCTGGGCCGCCGGGTAACCGAGATCGCGGTGGTCTTCAAGCGGGCGCCGTACCTGCCGTTCGAATCGGGCGCGACCGAGGAACTGGGGCAGAACGCCCTGGTCATCCGGGTCCAGCCGGACGAGGGCGTGACGGTCCGCTTCGGCTCCAAGGTGCCCGGCACCTCCATGGAGGTCCGGGACGTCACGATGGACTTCGCCTACGGCGAGTCCTTCACGGAGTCCAGCCCCGAGGCCTACGAGCGGCTCATCCTCGACGTCCTCCTCGGCGACGCGAACCTCTTCCCGCGCCACCAGGAAGTCGAGCTGTCCTGGAACATCCTCGACCCGATCGAGGAGTACTGGGACAAGCACGGCAAGCCCGCGCAGTACCCGGCGGGCACGTGGGGGCCGGTCGAGGCGGACGAGATGCTCGCACGAGACGGACGGAGCTGGCGCCGGCCATGAAGATCGACCTCACGGAGACCACCTCCAGCAAGATCAACGCCGCGTTGGTGCAGGCGCGCCGGGACATCGGCACGCCGGCCATCGGCATGGTCCTCACGCTGGTGATCGTGACCGACGAGGAGAACGCGTACGACGCGCTCAAGTCGGCGAACGACGCCTCCCACGAACACCCTTCGCGGATCGTCGTGGTGGTCAAGCGGGTCAGCCGCTCCCCGCGCAGCCGCCGCGAAGCCCGGCTCGACGCGGAGATCCGTGTCGGGGCGGACTCCGGTACCGGCGAAACCGTCGTACTGCGCCTGCACGGCGAACTGGTCGACCACGCCCAGTCCGTCGTGCTGCCCCTGCTGCTGCCGGACGCCCCCGTGGTGGTCTGGTGGCCGGAGGGGGCTCCGGTGGACCTGGCGGGCGACCCGCTGGGCGCGCTGGGGCAGCGCCGGATCACGGACACCTACTCCTCCGAGCACCCGATCGAGGCACTCGCCTCCCGGGCGGAGGCGTACGCCCCGGGTGACACGGACCTGTCCTGGACCCGGATCACCCCGTGGCGCTCGATGCTGGCCGCCGCGCTGGACCAGGTGACGCTGTCGCCGGTCGTCTCGGCGACCGTCGAGGGCGAGGACGAGAACCCCAGCTGCGAGCTGCTGGCCATGTGGCTGGCGGACCGTCTCGGGGTCCCGGTCAACCGGACCCTGTCAGGGGGGCCGGGGCTGACCGCCGTGCGCATGGAGACCAAGGACGGCTCGATCGTCCTGGACCGCGCGGACGGCTCGCTGGCCACGCTGTGCATGCCGGGGCAGCCCGACCGCGCGGTGGCGCTGAAGCGCCGTGAGACGGCCGAGCTGCTGGCGGAGGAGCTGCGCCGGCTGGACCCCGACAACACGTACGAGGCGTCCCTGAAGTTCGGCGTCTCCCGCCTGTCGGCCGGGGCTCCGGCCGCGCCGGCCGAGGCCGCTCCGGCAGCCGAGGCGGAGTCTGACGCTCCGGCGGAGGCTCCGGCGGAGAAGCCGGCCGCCAAGCCGGCGCGCGCGTCGAAGCGGGCCTCGGCGAAGTAGCCGACCCGCCGGGGGGCGGGGCGGGGGGTCCATCTCCCCGCCCCGCCCTTCGCCCGTTCCCCGGGGGCCCCGCCCCCGGACCCCGCGCCTCAATCGCCGGCGGGGCTGGATTTCGCGCAGCGAAATTCCAGCCCGCGCGGCGATTGAGCGCACCGGGCGCGGAGCGCACGGCACGGGGTCCGGGGGCGGAGCCCCCGGTTTCGGGAAGGGGCGGGGTGGGGAAACGCTCCGCGCAGCGGGACCCGCACCCGTCCCGCCACCACCAGAACTACCAAGAAGGCGGCAGCACATGGGTATGACGACTCCTCAGGTGGTCGTCCACCGGGACAAGGAGCTGATGGCCCAGGCCGCAGCCGCCCGGCTGATCACGAAGGTCGTGGACGCGCAGGCCGCCCGCGGCAGCGCCTCCGTCGTCCTGACCGGCGGCCGCAACGGCAACGGCCTCCTCGCGGCCCTCGCCGCGGCCCCGGCCCGGGACGCGATCGACTGGTCCCGCATCGACCTGTGGTGGGGCGACGAGCGCTACGTCCCCGCCGACGACCCCGAGCGCAACCACGTACAGGCCCGTGAGGCCCTGCTGGACTCCGTCCCGGTGGACCCCGCGCGCGTGCACGCCATGCCCGCCTCCGACGGCCCGCACGGCGCCGACGTGGACGCCGCCGCGGCCGCGTACGCCGCCGAGCTGGCCCGGGCGGCGACCCCGGAGGACCACGGTCCGGTCCCCCGTTTCGACGTGCTGATGCTGGGCGTCGGCCCGGACACCCACGTGGCGTCCCTGTTCCCCGAGCACCCCGCGACCCGGGAGACCGAGCGCACCGTCGTCGGGGTCCACGGCGCCCCCAAGCCCCCGCCGACCCGCGTCTCCCTCACCCTCCCGGCGATCCGCGCGGCCCGCGAGGTGTGGCTGCTGGCGGCCGGCGAGGACAAGGCGGCAGCCGTCTCCATCGCCCTCGGCGGGGCGGGCGGGGTCCAGGCCCCGGCGGCCGAGGCCTACGGCCGCAGCCGCACGCTCTGGCTGCTGGACCGCGCCGCCGCGGCCAAGCTCCCCTCGGGGCTGTACCCGCCGGCCTCTTCCTGAGCCGGGAGAGGACGGAGCGCCCCGCACCGGTCGTGACCGGTGCGGGGCGCTCCGCCGTTCAAGGGTGCCTACCGCCGCCCGCGCAGCTCCCGGTACACGGCCACCAGGGCCCGCGTCGAAGGGTCCAGGCCCGGCACGTCCGCGCCCTCCGTCAGCGCCGGCTCCACCCGCTTCGCGAGGACCTTGCCGAGCTCGACGCCCCACTGGTCGAAGGAGTCGATGTTCCACACCGCGCCCTGGACGAACACCTTGTGCTCGTAGAGGGCGATGAGCTGGCCCAGCACCGACGGGGTCAGTTCGCCCGCGAGGATCGTCGTCGTCGGGTGGTTGCCCTGGAAGGTCTTGTGCGGGACGAGCGCCTCGGGGACGCCCTCCGCGCGGACCTCCTCGGCCGTCTTGCCGAAGGCCAGGGCCTGGGTCTGGGCGAAGAAGTTCGCCATCAGCAGGTCGTGCTGGGCCGCCAGCGCCGGCTCCAGTTCGGCGACCGGGCGGGCGAAGCCGATGAAGTCGGCGGGGATCATCTTGGTGCCCTGGTGGATCAACTGGTAGTAGGCGTGCTGCCCGTTGGTGCCGGGCGTGCCCCACACCACGGGGCCGGTCTGCCAGTCCACCGGATTGCCGTCGCGGTCCACAGACTTGCCGTTGGACTCCATGTCCAGCTGCTGCAAGTAGGCCGTGAAGCGGGAGAGGTAGTGGCTGTACGGGAGCACGGCGTGCGACTGCGCGTCGAAGAAGGCCCCGTACCAGACGCCCAACAGGCCCAGCAGCAGGGGGACGTTGTCCTCGGGCGCCGCGGTGCGGAAGTGCTCGTCCACGGTGTGGAAACCGGAGAGCAGCTCCCGGAAGGCGGCCGGGCCGATCGCGATCATCAGGGAGAGACCGATGGCCGAGTCGAAGGAGTAGCGGCCGCCGACCCAGTCCCAGAAGCCGAACATGTTGGCCGGGTCGATGCCGAACGCGGTGACCTTCTCGGCGTTGGTGGACAGGGCCACGAAGTGCCGTGCCACGGCGGCCTCGTCGCCGCCCAGGCCCGCGAGCAGCCACTGGCGCGCCGAGGTGGCGTTGGTGATGGTCTCGATGGTGGTGAAGGTCTTGGACGCGATGATGAACAGCGTCTCGGCCGGGTCCAGGTCGCGCACGGCCTCGTGCAGGTCCGCGCCGTCGACGTTGGAGACGAAACGCACCGTCAGCGAGCGGTCGGCGAAGGCGCGCAGCGCCTCGTACGCCATCGCCGGTCCGAGGTCGGAGCCGCCGATGCCGATGTTGACGACGTTCCTGATGCGCTTGCCGGTGAACCCGGTCCACTCGCCCGACCGGACCTGGCCGGAGAAGGCCGCCATCTTGTCGAGGACCTCGTGCACGGCGGGGACGACGTTCTCGCCGTCCACCTCGACGACCGCGTCCGCGGGGGCGCGCAGCGCGGTGTGCAGGACCGCGCGGTCCTCCGTGACGTTGATCTTCTCGCCGCGGAACATGGCGTCCCGCAGCTCCGCCACGCCCGTCGCCGCCGCCAGCTCGCGCAGCAGCGCGAGGGTCTCGTCGGTGACCAGGTGCTTCGAATAGTCGACGTGCAGGTCGCCGACCCGGAGGGTGTAGCCGGTGCCCCGGCCCGGATCCGTCGCGAACAGCTCCCGCAGATGCGTCTGCCCCAGCTCTTCCCGGTGCTTGCCGAGCGCGTTCCACTCGGGCAGCCGGTTCAGCCTCGTGCGGCTTTCTGCGTTCATCTCGGACATCAACCCACTTCTTCCGTCCTGTTGTGCCCCGCCACCCCCAACCTAAGGGATCCGAAGGGGGACAACGCACACAAAGGGGCCCGGCCCGCGGGATTCGTACTCCCACGGGCCGGGCCCCGGTCGTTCTCGAGTGGCCCCGGCTCCGGCCGGTCTCAGATCTCGCCGCGGAGCTTGGCGAGGGCCTCGGCGAGGATCGCCTCGCCGTCCGCGTCCGTGCGGCGCTCGCGGACGTACGCGAGGTGCGTCTTGTACGGCTCGGTGCGCGGCGGTGCGGGCGGGTTGTCCCGGTCCTGGCCGGCCGGGAACCCGCAGCGCGGGCAGTCCCAGGTGTCCGGGACCTGCGCGTCGCTGGCGAAGCTGGGCTGCGTCTCGTGCCCGTTCGAGCACCAGAAGGAGATGCGCAGACGGGGCGCGGACTCACCGCGCTCGGCCTCGCCCATCGGCCCGGCTCCGACCCGACTTCCACGAATCGCGTTGCCACTTGCCACGGTCGTAACTCCCTGCGTGATGGTGCCGCTCAGCGTGAGGGTATACCCGCTGTGGGCGCCTCAGTTTACGTAAAGACCAAGCGGGCCGGGCGATATGGCCGGAACCGTCAGCTGCCGTTCGACTTCATCAGCAGGCCGAGCGCCACGATGCAGGCGAACCACAGCAGGCCGATGACGACCGTGATGCGGTCGAGGTTGCGCTCCGCCACGGAGGAGCCGCCGACGGAGGACTGCATGCCGCCGCCGAACATGTCGGAAAGGCCGCCGCCCTTGCCCTTGTGCATCAGCACGAGCAGCATCAGCAGAGCGCTGAAGACGATCAGGGCGATCGAGAACCCCATAACCACGGCTGATTCCTACTTTCTGGGCTTACGTCTGCTGCTGGGAGGAAGCGGGGGCCGACGGCTGCACCAGCAGCCTCCGGCCCCCGCAAGAGTACGACGGATCGGCCCTACCGCATACTCACTGGTCGCGGAAGCGGACGATCTTGACGAACTCGTCGACGTCCAGCGCCGCGCCGCCGATCAGGGCGCCGTCGACGTCGGGCTGGGCCATGATCGCGGCGATGTTGCCGGCCTTGACCGAGCCGCCGTACTGGATGCGGACCTTGTCGGCCAGCTCCTGGGAGTACAGCTCGGCGAGGCGGCCGCGGATGGCTCCGCAGACCTCCTGGGCGTCCTCGGGGGTGGCGACCTCGCCGGTGCCGATCGCCCAGACGGGCTCGTAGGCGATCACGATGGACTCGACCTGCTCGGCCGGGAGGTCCTTGAGGCCGCCGTCGACCTGGGCGAGGGTGTGCGCGACCTGGTTGCCGGCCTTGCGGACGTCGAGGCCCTCGCCGACGCACAGGATCGGGGTGATCCCGTTGCGGTAGGCGGCCTTCACCTTGGCGTTGCAGAGCTCGTCGGTCTCGCCGTGGTACTGGCGGCGCTCGCTGTGGCCGACGGCCACGAACGTGCACTTCAGCTTGGAGAGCATCGGGCCGGAGATCTCGCCGGTGTAGGCGCCGGAGTCCTGGGCCGAGATGTCCTGGGCGCCGTACTTGATCTTCAGCTTGTCGCCGTCGACCAGGGTCTGGACCGAGCGCAGGTCGGTGAAGGGCGGGAGGACGGCGACGTCGACCGCGTCGTAGTCCTTGTCGGCGAGCGCGAAGGCGAGCTTCTGGACGTGGGCGATGGCCTCCAGGTGGTTGAGGTTCATCTTCCAGTTGCCCGCCATGAGCGGGGTGCGGCCGTTTGCGACAGACGTCATGGTGGTTCAGCCCTCCAGGGCGGCGAGGCCGGGGAGCGTCTTGCCTTCGAGGTATTCGAGGCTGGCGCCACCGCCGGTGGAAATGTGACCGAAGGCGTTCTCGTCGAAGCCCAGGATGCGGACGGCCGCGGCGCTGTCGCCGCCGCCGACCACGGTGAAGGCCCGGCTGTCGACGAGGGCCTGTGCGATCGCGCGGGTGCCGTTCGCGTAGTCGGGGTGCTCGAAGACGCCCACGGGCCCGTTCCAGAAGACGGTCTCCGCGTCGGCGATCTTCGAAGCGTACAGTTCGCGGGTCTTGGGGCCGATGTCCAGGCCCTCCTTGTCCGCGGGGATCTTGTCGGCGTCGACGGTCTCGAAGTCGGCCGGGGTCCCGCCCTTGATGTCGGGGAAGTCGGCGGAGGCGAGGATGTCGACGGGGAGGACGAGCTCGACGCCGTTCTTCTCGGCGCGCTCCATGTACTCGGTGACCTTCGGGACCTGGTCCTCCTGGAGGAGGGAGATGCCGACCTCGTAGCCCTTGGCCTTGAGGAAGGTGTAGGCCATGCCGCCGCCGATGAGGATGCGGTCGGCCTTGCCGAGCAGCTCGTCGATGACGGCGAGCTTGTCGGAGACCTTGGCGCCGCCGAGGACGACCACGTAGGGGCGCTTGACCTCGGCGGTCAGCTTCTTCAGGACGCCGACCTCGGTGGCGATCAGGTAGCCGGCCGCGTGCGGGAGCAGCGCGGGCAGGTCGAAGACCGAGGCGTGCTTGCGGTGGACGGCGCCGAAGCCGTCGCCGACGTAGACGTCGGCGAGCGAGGCGAGCTGCTTGGCGAAGGCCTCGCGCTCGGCCGCGTCCTTGGAGGTCTCGCCGGCGTTGAAGCGCAGGTTCTCGATGACGGCGACCTGGCCGTCCGCGAGGGCGGCGACGGTCTCCTTCGCGGAGGGGCCGACGGTGTCGGTGGCGAAGGCGACCTCGGCGCCGAGCAGCTCGCCGAGCCGCGTGGCGGCCGGGGCGAGCGAGAAGTCCGGCTCCGTGCCGGTGCCCTTGGGGCGGCCCAGGTGCGAGGCGACGACCACGCGGGCGCCCGCCTCGGCGAGCTTGGCGATGGTCGGCTGGACGGCGCGGATGCGGCCGTCGTCGGTGATCACGCCTTCCTTGAGCGGCACGTTGAGATCGGCGCGTACGAAGACCCGCTTGCCGGCGACGCCGTCCGCGAGGAGTTCGTCGATCGTCTTCATGTGTTTCTACTCCTTGTCCCCATACAGGGCTGTTACAGGTGCAGGGCGGATGGGACGGGCAAGCGACAGGGCCCGGACGGCGCCTCATCGCGCCGAGCGGACCCTGTGCTCACATGGTGGTGCCTTGCCCTACGTTCTCAGAGCTGACCGCCGACGAAGACGGTGAGGTCGACGAGGCGGTTGGAGTAGCCCCACTCGTTGTCGTACCAGCCGACGACCTTGACCTGCGTACCGTCCTGCACCATGGTCAGCGAGGAGTCGAAGGTGCACGAAGCCGGCCAGTTCACGATGTCGGAGGAGACGATCGCGTCCTCGGTGTAGTCGAGGATGCCCTTGAGCTGGCCCTCGGCGGCCTTCTGGAAGGCTGCGTTGATCTCTTCCTTGGTGGTCTCGCGGGAGAGCTCCAGGACGAGGTCGGTGACGGAGCCGGTGGGGACCGGGACGCGCATGGCGATGCCGTCGAGCTTGCCCTTGAGCTGCGGCAGGACCAGCGCGGTGGCCTTGGCGGCACCGGTGGAGGTCGGGATGATGTTCTCGGCGGCGGCGCGGGCGCGGCGCAGGTCCGAGTGCGGGAAGTCCAGGATGCGCTGGTCGTTCGTGTACGCGTGGACCGTCGTCATCATGCCCTTGACGATGCCGAAGTTCTCGTCGAGGACCTTGGCCATCGGCGCCACGCAGTTGGTGGTGCAGGAGGCGTTGGAGATGACGTGGTGCTGGGCCGCGTCGTACTTGTCCTGGTTGACGCCCATCACGATGGTGATGTCCTCGTCCTTGGCCGGGGCCGAGATGAGGACCTTCTTCGCGCCGGCCGCGATGTGCTTGGCGGCGTCGGCCTTCTTCGTGAAGATGCCGGTCGACTCGATGACGATGTCGGCGCCCAGCTCGCCCCAGGGGAGGTTCGCGGGGTCGCGCTCGGCGAAGGTCTTGAAGGTGTTGCCGTTCACCGTGATGGTGTCGTCGGTGTGGGAGACGTCGGCCTTGAGGCGGCCCAGGATGCTGTCGTACTTGAGCAGGTGCACGAGGGTGGCGTTGTCCGTCAGGTCATTGACACCGACGACCTCGATGTCCGCCCCCTGCTCGAGAAGCGCCCGGAAGTAGTTGCGGCCAATGCGGCCAAAACCATTGATGCCTACGCGGATCGTCACGAACCGATCTCCTCGTTGGTGCGCCGGCCTGTCCCGCCGGCGAGCTGTATGGGATGTCCCCGACCGCTTACGACCCTACCTCTCCGTGAGCTTCGGAGTGGAATCGGCCGGGGCCTGACACTCCCCCACTCCGTGGGGGTACTCCCGCCGGGACCGTGTACCACTGGCGTGGCGAGCGGCCCCGGCGGCTTTGGCGCCCGTCACTCCGTGTGAGCGACGGGAGGGTCGTGGATCAGCCGTCCAGGGAGCGGAGGGCCTTGCCGATCAGTAGGGCGCGGTCGGCGGCGGCCGGGAGGTGCTCCAGCCCGAAACCGAAGAGGACCGTGTCACGCGTAGTGACGGCCGCGAAGGACTTGAACAGCTCCCCGGTCCTGGACCAATCGCCCGGAACCTCGGGACTACCGGCAGGTGAGCCCTGTGCGGTCCAGGCCCCGAGGGAGGTCTCGAAGCCCTCGACGGCCTGGTCGGCGCCGCCCACGGAGAGCCGGGCCTCGTCCGCGAAGACGCCGCGGCCGCCCGAACCGGGGTCGGTGATGTACGACAGGGAGACCTCGACGGTCTTCCCGGCGTAGGCGCTCAGGTCGAAGGAGACCTGCTTCCAGCCGCCCGAGGAACCGGTGAAGCTGTTCCAGGCCCCGCTGGTACCGCTGGGTGAGCAGCCGCCGCCGGCGAGGGTGAGGTAGTGGCGCAGGAACGGGTGGCCGTTGACGAAGAACCCGGCCCCGCACTCCGCCGGGACGGTGGCGGAGCTCAAGCCGCTCGCTTCCGGAAGTGTGGTCCAGTCCTCCCCGCCGGCCGTGCGGGCCTCCAGGACGGCGTGGTCGTAGCCCTCCTCGGTGTTCCAGTTGAGGGCCGCCTTCAGCGTGGGCCGGTCGGCGGCGGTGACCTTGGTGAGGTCGACGGTGCGGGTGAGGCGCTGCCAGTCGTCGTCCTCGTGGAGGGCCGACGCCATGCCGGTGCCCGCGTACGGGGCGTACGGGTTCACGACCCCGGCGTACTGGCCCGCCTGCGCGCTCTTGAACTGGGGGAACCGCGAGGCCGGCAGGGAGTCGGAGGTGATGCTGAAGGCTCCCGGGGAGTCCAGCGGGTTGCCGGGGCTGCCCGCCGCGTCGCCGAGGGCGCCGCCGGCCCCGGTGAGGGTGCCCGCGCCGGTGAAGCCGGAGGGCGCCTTGACCGTGACCCGGCCGTAGGCGCCGAGGTAGTACTGGCTGAAGTCGTCGGTCAGGGCCGGGCCGACCTGGGCCCGGCCGCCCGCCCGTTCGCCGGCCTCGACGAGCTTGCCGCCCTCGTTGAGGAAGTCGCGGACCGCCAGCTGGGTGGGGCCGCCGGGGGCTCCGGCGCCGGTGTAGTGGACGGCCGTGCGGAAGTGGGACAGCACGCCGAGGTGGTGCGGGGCACCCTGGGTCGCCACGTCCCAGACGGCGGCGGACTTGCCGTTGGCCCGCAGCGCGTCGACGTAGCTCTGGGCGTACTGCGCCTTCGCGCCCTCCTCGGCGATCACCAGCACGTCCGCGCGCGGGCGCTCGGCCACGGTGTACGTGAAGTGCTCGCTGGAGACGGTCTTGCCGCGGTCGCGCCCGGTGAACCAGACCTCGACCTGGTCACCCGGCTTGGTGCCGTCCACCTTCGCCCGGTACTGGTCGAACCAGTTGTTGTCCTCGCCGCCGTAGACGTCGCCGCCCTTCCAGGCCCTGAGCTCGTCGTCGTGGGTACGGCCGCCGTTGACACGGAAGTTGAGGAGCTTGTCCTTCAGCGCCTTGCGGGCGGTGACGGAGACCGTCTGGTCCTCGCCGCGCGCCGCGTAGGAGGTGGTGAAGGGGTCGAGGGTGAAGTCGGCGGCGCTCAGACCGACGGAGGAGGAGGGCCGGTCCGGGTGCGCGGCGCTCTCCCCCACGGACAGCGCGAAGGGCACGTTCTTGGCGAACTCCTGCTGGATCAGCTTCTCGTCGTCGGGGAAGTTGAACCCGGAGGCGCAGTCCTCGGGCTTCCAGCGGTCGTTCGGGTCGATGGCCGAGGCCGTCTGGCAGGTGGTCATCTCCGGCGTGAACATCATGACGCCGTGGGTGTTGGCGGCGTGCCCGTCGGCCTCGCCGTTGGTCGTGTACAGCTCGGAGGAGAGCTGCGGATGATAACCGGGGACCGCCGGGTGCTCCGGGGTGCCGGCGAGCGCCTTGTAGGCGACGTCGTCCGGGGTCGGGGTGGCGACCTGCCAGCCCACTCCGTACAGCAGCAGCTCGGAGGCCGAGTGGTAGTTGATGGCGTACCGGAAGCCGATGCGCTTCTCGAAGGCGTCGAGCGCGACGGTCTCGGGCTCGGACTGCGCCCGGGGGCCGCGGTAGGTCTCGCTGGAGAGGTTCGGCGAGGAACCCTCGTCGTCCCAGCCCCACTTGTAGGCGAAGTTGCGGTTGAGGTCGACCCCGTCCACCGCGGTGATCCTGCCGTCGCCGTTGTTGTCGCGGAGGTTCTTGCGCCACAGCCGGGCGTTGTCGGAGGTGAAGGTGTAGTCGTACCCGTCGGGGTTGGCGGAGAGCAGGAACCACAGCTCGGTGGAGTCCACCAGCTTGGTGATCCGGGCGTCCTTGCCGTAGTTGTCGAGGGTGTGGTGCATCAGCCGGCGGGTCATCTCGGGGGTGATCCACTCGCGGGCGTGCTGGTTGGACATGTAGAGCACGGACGGCTTGTCGCCGTCGCGGGTCTTCCCGGCGTCCTTGGTGACCTTGAGGGCGAGGATGTCCTTGCCCTGGACGGTCTTGCCGATGGAGACGACCTTGGTCAGGGCGGGGTTCTCCCGCGCGGTCCGCAGGATCTCCTCCTGGAGGCCGCCCTTGCCGCTGTAGGGGCGGAAGACGCCGTCCCCGGCGGCCTTGGTGCGGGCCAGCCCCTGGGCGGAGACCTTGCGCTCGGTGAGCTTGACGCCCTGGTCGGCGAGCCCCCGGGCCTGGTCCCCGGTGAGGAAGAGCTCGACCTTCGCGGTGCCGGTCGCGGGCGCCCGCTCGGCGAGCTCGTGGGCGTCCTGGCCGGTGGCGAGGACGAGCGGGACCTGGTCGCGGGTGATGTCGGCGTCGTAGACGCGTACTTCGTCGGCGCCGGGGGCGGTGCCGGACGCGGGCTGTGCCTGGGCGGCCGCGGGCAGTGCGGCCAGTGTGGTTCCGATGACGAGTGCGCTTGCCGCGAGGATCGTTCTCGCGCGTTGCCTCATGTGCCCCCCTGGGCGTCGTCAGCCACGAAAGCGTTCGGGGGCCAGGCTCACGATCCGGCGATGCCCATGTCAATGGGACAAAGGGGACCGGGCCCGCACGGACGGCCGTGCGGGCCCGGTCCGCCCTGCCTGGCGGGGTGGGCGGAGCGGGCGGGGAACTCCCGGCTCAGCCGGCCATGTTGTCGGCCAGTTCCTCGCTGAGGTCGAGGTTGGACTCGGTGCCGGGGATGCCGAGGTCCTGCGCCCGCTTGTCGGCCATCGCCAGCAGGCGGCGGATCCGGCCCGCGACGGCGTCCTTGGTCAGCGGCGGGTCGGCGAGCGCGCCCAGTTCCTCCAGGGAGGCCTGCTTGTGCTCCATGCGCAGCCGGCCGGCCGCGGCGAGGTGCTCGGGGACCTCCTCGCCGAGGATCTCCAGGGCGCGCTGCACCCGGGCTCCGGCGGCCACCGCGGCCCGCGCCGAGCGGCGCAGGTTGGCGTCGTCGAAGTTGGCGAGGCGGTTGGCGGTGGCGCGCACCTCGCGCCGCATCCGCCGCTCCTCCCAGGCCAGCACCGACTCGTGCGCGCCGAGGCGGGTCAGCAGGGCGCCGATCGCGTCGCCGTCGCGGACGACGACCCGGTCCACGCCGCGCACCTCGCGCGCCTTGGCGGCGATGGAGAGCCGCCGGGCGGCGCCCACCAGGGCCAGGGCTGCCTCGGGGCCGGGGCAGGTGACCTCCAGGGAGGAGGACCGGCCCGGCTCGGTGAGGGAGCCGTGGGCCAGGAAGGCACCGCGCCAGGCCGCCTCGGCGTCACAGGTCGCCCCGGAGACCACCTGCGGGGGCAGCCCGCGGATGGGGCGGCCCCGGCCGTCGACGAGGCCCGTCTGGCGGGCCAGCTGGTCGCCGCCGGCGACGACGCGGA
Source organism: Streptomyces sp. NPDC032091 (assembly GCF_055580265.1). Classification (NCBI taxonomy): domain Bacteria; kingdom Bacillati; phylum Actinomycetota; class Actinomycetes; order Kitasatosporales; family Streptomycetaceae; genus Streptomyces; species Streptomyces sp. NPDC032091. The sequence continues at coordinate 126,517 of NZ_JBVILR010000005.1, forward strand.
CGACGAAGCGGCTGCCCCGGCGCAGGCCGCCGGGGGCCATGACGACGAGGTCGGAGGAGTGCCCGAAGATCTCCAGGATGTCCTTGCGGAGCCGTCTGGCGGCGATCCCCGTGTCCAGCTCCGCCTCGATGACGATCCGGCCGCTCACCAGGTGGAGTCCGCCCGCGAACCGAAGGATCGCCGAGACCTCCGCCTTCCTGCAGCAGGTCCGGGTGACGGGGAGGCGGGAGATCTCATCCTTCACCGCAGGCGTCATCGCCATGGGCCGATCCTTCCATGCATCCGAAAAATACGGTCGTACGCGGCGGCCAGCAGCTCCGGGTCGTGCTTCGGAGAGCCGTCCTGCCTGGCCACCGGCGCCAGCTCGACCGCCGCACCGAACCGCTTCGCGGCATCGGCGAGGGACTCGCGGTCGGGCACGGCGGCCTCGTCGGCCAGCACCACGTCCAGGGCGAGTTTAGGGGCGTGTCGGGCCAAAACCTCCAAATGACGCTGCGGAGAGAAGCCCTCTGTTTCGCCCGGCTGCGGGGCGAGGTTCAGCGAGAGGACCTTGCGGGCCTTCGTCGCCGCCAGCGCGTCGAGCAGCTCCGGCACCAGCAGGTGCGGGATGACGGAGGAGAACCAGGAGCCCGGCCCCAGCACCACCCAGTCGGCGTCGAGCACGGCGGCCACGGCCTCCGGCACGGCCGGCGGGTCGCCCGGCACGACCTGGACGGAGAGCACCTCGCCCGGGGTCAGGGCCACGGTGGCCTGCCCCCGGACGGTGTCCACCGCGTCCGGGCGCGCCGGATCGTGCCCCTTGACCAGGGCCTGGAGCTCCAGCGGCACGGCCGACATCGGCAGCACCCGGCCCTGCGCCCCGAGCAGCCTCCCGACCAGGTCGAGGGCCTGGACGGGGTCGCCGAGCTGCTCCCACAGGGCGACGATCAGCAGGTTGCCGACGGCGTGCCCGTGCAGGTCGCCCTGCGACTGGAAGCGGTGCTGGATGACGCGGGCCCAGGTCTGGCCCCAGTCGTCGTCCCCGCACAGCGCGGCCAGCGCCTTGCGCAGGTCGCCGGGCGGCAGCACGCTCAGCTCCTCGCGGAGCCGTCCGCTGGAGCCGCCGTCGTCGGCGACGGTGACCACCGCGGTGAGCTCCCCGGTGATCCGGCGCAGGGCGGCGAGGGAGGCCGAGAGGCCCATGCCGCCGCCCAGGGCGACGACCTTGGGCGCGACGACCTTGGCCGCCCCGCGGCGGCCCGCACGGCCCGCGCCGTCCTCGCCCCTGCCGGGGGTCAGACGGCGCAGGCGGCGCAGCCGCAGGGTCCGTCCGGTCACTCGCGCCCCATGTCCCGGTGGACGACGACGGTCTCGACTCCCTCGGAGGCGAGGCGGGCGGCCAGCTTCTCGGACATGGCGACGCTGCGGTGCTTGCCGCCGGTACAGCCGACCGCGATGGTCACGTACCGCTTGCCCTCGCGGCGGTAGCCGGCGGCGATCAGCTGGAGCAGCTCGGTGTAGCGGTCGAGGAACTCCTTGGCGCCGGGCTGGCTGAAGACGTAGCCCGACACCTCCTCGTTGAGCCCGGTGAAGGGGCGCAGCTCGGGGACCCAGTGCGGGTTGGGGATGAAGCGGCAGTCGACGACGAGGTCGGCGTCGACGGGCAGGCCGTACTTGAAGCCGAAGGACATCACGGTGGCCCGCAGCTCGGGCTCCTCGTCGCCCGCGAACTGGGCGTCCATCTTGGCGCGCAGCTCGTGCACGTTCAGGCTGGAGGTGTCGATGACCAGGTCGGCGTCGCCGCGCAGCTCGCGCAGCAGGTCGCGCTCGGCGGCGATGCCGTCGACGATGCGGCCGTCGCCCTGGAGGGGGTGCGGGCGGCGGACCGACTCGAAGCGGCGGACCAGCGCGTCGTCGGAGGACTCCAGGAAGACGATGCGCCGGGTGACCCCGCGGGCCTCCAGGTCGGCGAGGGACTCGCGCAGGGCGTCGAAGAACTGGCGGCCGCGGACGTCGACGACGACGGCGATCCGCGCCACGTTGCCCTGGGAGCGGGCGCCGAGCTCCACCATGGTGGGGATCAGCGCGGGCGGCAGGTTGTCGACGACGAACCAGCCGAGGTCCTCCAGGCACTTGGCCGCCGTGCTGCGGCCGGCTCCGGACATACCGGAGATGATCACCAACTCGGGGATGGCCGCCTCGGCGTTGTCGCCGGGCTCGGCTGTCGTGCCCGTACTCACCTGTGCTCCGTCTCGGTCGTGCTCGGTCTCGTGCTCGGTCATTGCTCGGTCCCCCGTTCGGACGCGGTCCCCGCGGGCGCGGGCGCCTCGTCCTCAATGATCTCTCCTGTCGCCGTGTTGACGGCAGGACCGGCGGGAACCGCCTGGGCGAGGGCCGCGGCCACGGTCTCGGCCGTCTTGCGGCCTATGCCCGGGACCTCGCAGATCTGGTCGATTGTCGCCTGTCTCAGCTTCTTCACCGAACCGAAGTGCTTCACGAGGGCCTGCCTGCGGCTCTCGCCGAGGCCGGGCACCTCGTCCAGGGGGCCCGCCTTCAGGCGCTTTCCGCGCTTGCTGCGCTGGTACTGGATGGCGAAGCGGTGGGCTTCGTCACGTACGCGCTGGAGCAGGTAGAGGCCCTCGCTGGTGCGGGGCAGGACGACGGGGTCGTCCTCGCCGGGCAGCCAGACCTCCTCCAGCCGCTTGGCGAGGCCGCACACGGCGACGTCGTCGACACCGAGCTCGTCCAGCGCCCGCCGGGCCGCCGCCACCTGGGGCTGCCCACCGTCGACCACGACGAGCTGCGGCGGGTACGCGAACCGCTTGGGGCGGCCGTCGTCCTCGGGCTCGCCGTCCTCGGGGGACCACTCCCCCGTCCTGAGCTTCTCCTGGAGGTAGCGCCGGAACCGGCGCGAGACGACCTCGTGCATGGACCGGACGTCGTCCTGTCCCTCGAAGCCCTTGATCTGGAACCTGCGGTACTCGCTCTTGCGGGCGAGGCCGTCCTCGAAGACGACCATGGAGGCGACGACGTCCTCCCCTTGCAGGTGGGAGATGTCGAAGCACTCGATGCGCAGGGGCGCGCCGTCCAGCTCCAGGGCCTCGGCGATCTCCTCCAGGGCCCGGGAGCGGGTGGTGAGGTCACTGGCGCGCTTGGTCTTGTGCAGGGCCAGGGACTGCTGGGCGTTGCGGTGGACGGTCTCCATCAGGGACTTCTTGTCCCCGCGCTGCGGGACGCGCAGGCTGACCTGCGAGCCGCGCCGCCCGGCGAGCCACTGCCCCAGCGCGGCGGCGTCCTCGGGCACCACCGGGACGAGGACCTCCTTGGGCACGCTCTCGCCGCGCTCCTCCCCGTAGAGCTGCTGGAGGGCGTGCTCGACGAGCCCGGCGGTGTCGACGGCCTCGACCTTGTCGGTGACCCAGCCGCGCTGACCGCGGACCCGGCCGCCGCGCACGTGGAAGATCTGCACGGCCGCTTCGAGCTCGTCCTCGGCGACGGCGATCAGGTCGGCGTCGGTGGCGTCGGCCAGCACGACGGCGTTCTTCTCCATGGCCCGGCGCAGGGCCCCTATGTCGTCGCGCAGCCGGGCGGCCTTCTCGTACTCCATCTCCTCGGCCGCGGCGTGCATCTCCTTCTCCAGCCGGGAGAGGTAGGCGCCGGTGCGGCCGGCCATGAAGTCGCAGAATTCCTCGGCGAGTTCGCGGTGGTCCTCGGGGCTGATCCGGCCGACGCAGGGCGCCGAGCACTTGCCGATGTAGCCGAGCAGGCAGGGCCGTCCGATCTGGGCGGACCGCTTGAACACCCCGGCGGAGCAGGTCCGCACGGGGAACACCCGCAGCATGAGGTCGACGGTCTCGCGGATCGCCCAGGCGTGCCCGTACGGCCCGAAGTACCGCACGCCCTTCTTCTTGGGCCCCCGCATGACCTGCACGCGCGGGTACTGCTCGTTCATGGTGACGGCGAGCGACGGGTAGCTCTTGTCGTCCCGGTACTTCACGTTGAAGCGGGGGTCGTACTCCTTGATCCAGGAGTACTCCAGCTGGAGCGCCTCGACCTCGGTGGAGACGACGGTCCACTCGACGGAGGCGGCGGTGGTGACCATCGTGGCGGTCCGGGGGTGCAGGCCGGCGAGGTCCTGGAAGTAGCTGGCCAGCCGTTGGCGCAGGCTCTTGGCCTTCCCGACGTAGATCACCCGGCGGTGCGCGTCCCGGAACTTGTAGACCCCGGGGGAGTCGGGAATCTCCCCGGGCTTGGGTCGGTAGCTGGAAGGGTCGGCCATGCCGCCCACCCTACTGGCGCACCACGACAACGAACCGTACCGCCGCCCGGCTTCCCCGCGGAGCGGGGCGGGTCGGGGACGGGCCCCGCGGGGCCCGGCACCGGCCGCACGCGGCCGGGCCGGACCCCGCGGGAGGGGGCGCGGGGGTCAGCCCCCGGCGGTGCGGCGCCGCCGCAGCAGGGCGACGGCCCCCGCCGCGCCCAGCGCCAGCGCCCCGGCGCCGCCGGCGAGCACCGCCCCCGGCCCGCCACCGGCGCCGGCACCGTCACCGGCGGCGGACGACGGCCCGGTCCCGGCGAAGCCCCCCGCCAGGCCCCGCCGCGCGTACGCGGACCCCGGCAGCTTGTCCCCGTACGCCTTCACGACCCGCGCCCGGTACGCCCCGAGCGGGACCCCGTCCGGGCCGACGGCCCGCACCGCGTCCTCGTCCAGCGGCAGCACCCGGCCGCCGTCGGCGACGTACCACGCGTCGATCTGCGGCTCCCGGAACACGGTCCCGCCGGGCAGCTTCGCGGCCCCGAGAGCCGCGTAGCGGAACTCGTCGTCGCCGGTGGCGATGTTCACGACCTCCCATCCGGTGCCGGTCTTCGCGGTCCACAGGGCCGCCTTCTGTCCGTCCGAGGACACGGCCTCGCTCGCCAGGAACTCCACCCGGGCCACCGCGGCGCCTGCCTTCCCGGCGACGAACTCCGGTGCCAGGTAGCTCACCGGTATCGCCTCCCCCTCGATCCGGGGCCGGGCGGCGGCCACCGACACCTTCCCCTCCCGGGCGAAGAACCTGGACAGGGTGGCCAGGGTGTCCGGCGCGGCGGCGGCCTCGTGCGCGGCGGCCCGGTTCTCGGCGGTGGCGGTCTGCGGCTGCGGGACGGGCGCGGCCGAGGCCTGTCCGCCCAGGGCGGCGGTCAGGGCGGCGGCCGCGAGGGCCACGGCGGCGGCGCGTGCGGTCTTGGCGGTCACGCGGTCACGCCCCGATCCGGTAGAGGGAGTGGGTCCAGGAGAAGGTGTCGTTGTCCACGTACCAGGCGTGGGAGGCCCAGTTGTAGCGGTCGTTCGAGGGCCACGGGTCGCCCCAGTAGACCCAGCTGCTCGCGGTGTCGTACCCGTAGAGGACGTGCATGTGGCCGCCGCCGCCCGACCACTGGATCCGGGTCTCGACGGGCCGGTTGGCGTTGATCTCGGTCTGGACGGTGGAGTACTGGAGCCAGCCGGTGACGTAGTTGCCGGGGTTGATGCCGGCCCAGCGCAGCGCGGTCTGGACGTTGCCCAGCGTGGCCTGGTTGTTGGGGCACTCGGTGCCCTGCTGGCGGTTGAAGGCGGCGTTGCAGAACTGGTTCTGGCTGTAGGTGCGGCCGAACCAGGTGGCGATGGTGTTGCCGCTCGCGGCCCAGCACCAGTTGTTCTTCTGCTGCGCCTGCATGGTGATGTCGAGCCGCTTGTACGCCAGGGCCGACGTCGGGGCGGCGCCCGGGTCGGCGGTCGGGGCGGCGGCGGTGGCGGTTCCGGCGCCGGACCCGAGGGTCAGCAGTACGAGCAGCAGGGCGGAGATCAGGGAGGCGGCCGGGGAGAGCCGCCCTCTTCTGTTGCGCATCGCGTTCCTCCCGAGGTGGGGACTCAGGTGTGTGGGGGTGGAGGAGCGCGTCCGGACGCTGTGGAGGAGCATCGGGGTGTTGTCGCGATCAGGTCAACACGTTTCAATACGCGGTGACATTGCAGTGTGAACGGTGGGACTGCGGTGTGAACGGTTGCTCTCGTTCCACCTGGTCTCCCCGCACCACGGCCCGCTCCCCCGCCTCCCGGCGCGTGTGAACGTTCACAGAGGAGAGTCGCCATGCCGCCGACCGGCGACACGACGGGCCCGCCGGCTCCGGCGGCCGCGGCGGACCTCGGACAGCTGCTGCGCGGCGGCCCCTTCCACCTCGCCCTGCGCGCCGCCCTCGCCGCACGCGGACTGCCCCTGCACCGGGTGCGGCACCGGCTCGCGGAACGCGGCATCAAGCTCGGGGTGACCAGCCTCAGCTACTGGCAGCAGGGCGCCCGGCGCCCCCGCCACCGGGAGTCGCTGCGGGCGGTCTCCGCCCTGGAGGAGATCCTGGAACTCCCCCGGGGCTCCCTGCTGCGCCTGCTGGCCGACCCGGGGCCCGCCGCCGGCCCGCCCCGCCCGGCCGCCCGGCCCTACCGGGCGCTGGTGAGCGTCGGCGCGGCGGTGGAACGGCTGCTGGCGGCGATGGAGCTCCCGGCGGACGGCGGCCTGCACTCGGTCGGCCACCACGAGCGGGTCCGCATCGGCCCGGACGGCGAGCTGCGCACGCGCGAGTCGCAGCAGATCGTGCGGGCCCACCGCGACGGCGTCGACCGCTACCTCGCCGTCCACCACGGCGACCCGGGCTGTGACGCGGCCCGGGTGGCGGTGACGGCGTACGAGAACTGCCGCACGGGCCGGGTGCGCTGCCACCCTGAGGCCGGCGTGGTGGTGGCGGAGCTGCTCTTCGACGCGCGGCTGCGGCGCGGGGACACGTACGTCTTCGGCTACGGCATCGAGGACGGCACGGGCGCGCGCAGCACCGAGTACGTGCGCGGCTTCAGCTACGCGGGCGGCCAGTACATGCTCCAGGTCCGCTTCGACGAGGCGGCGCTGCCCGTCCGCTGCCACCGCTTCGCGCGCGCCTCCCCGGCGGCCCCCCGCACCTCCCTGTCCGACCTCACCCCGAGCGGCCGCCACCGCGCGGTCCACCTGGTGGAGCAGGCGGTCCGCCCGGGGATCCTGGGCATCGCCTGGGAGTGGGAGTAGGGGCGGCCCCGCGCTCGGCCCGCGATCAGCCCGCGATCAGCTTGCCGTTCTCCGCCTTGACCGGGACGGCCGGGAGGGGATCGGCGGCGGGGCCGCGCAGGACCTTGCCGGTGGTGACGTCGAAGCGGCTGCCGTGGCAGGGGCAGTTGCCCTCACCCTTGTCGATCTTGTCGAGGACGCAGCCCGCGTGCGTGCACGTGGCGCTGAACGCCTTGTACTGGCCCTCCGCCGGGCAGCTGACGACGAGCTTGTGCTCCCGGAACAGCTTCGAGCCGCCGACCGGCACCTCCGTCGCGGCGCCCAGCTCGACCGGCTTCCCGGGGACGGCGGGGCCGCCCGCGCCGCTCCCGCCCTCGGTCGAGCAGGCGGTGAGCGCCGCCCCCGCGCCCACGGCCCCGGCGAGCGCGGCGGCGCCCTTGAGGACGGTACGGCGGGCGGCGGGCTGTGACGCGGACATGCGGTTCTCCTGGCGCGAGGGGGCGGGCCCCGGGCGGGGCCCACCCGACGATACCGGCGCCCGATGGGATACCTTCCCCCGCGTGATCGTCGTCGGTGGAGAAGCCCTGATCGACCTCGTGCCCCTGGCGGAGCCACCGGGCGCGCTGTTGCCCCGGCCCGGCGGCGGACCGTACAACACCGCCCTGGCGCTGGGCCGACTGGGAGCGCCGGTGGCCTTCTGCTCCCGGGTGTCCGCCGACGGCTTCGGCGAGGGACTGCTCGCCGGGCTGCGGGCCGCCGGGGTGGACCTCTCGCTGGTACAGCGCGGGCCCGAGCCGACCACGCTGGCCGTGCCCTCCCTCTCCCCGGACGGCTCGGCCGCGTACGGGTTCTACGTGGAGGGCACCGCCGACCGGCTGTTCACCCTGCCGCCCGCGCTGCCCCCGGGGGCGCGGGCCCTGGCGCTCGGCACCTGTTCGCTGGTGCTGGAGCCGGGCGCGCGTGCGTACGAGGCCCTGCTGCGGCGGGAGTCGGGGCGCGGGCTGCTGACCCTGCTCGACCCGAACGTCCGCCCGGCCCTGATCGCCGACCCGGCCGGCTACCGGGAGCGGTTCATGGACCGGCTGCCGTACGTGTCGGTGCTGAAGCTGTCCGAGGAGGACGCGGACTGGCTGGGCGGCCGGGTCCGGGACTGGCTGGCGGCGGGGCCCTCGGCCGTGGTGCTGACCCGCGGTGCGGCGGGGCTGACGGTGTGGACCTCCGACGGCGCGGAACACAGCGCGGCGGCCCGTCCGGTGACCGTCGCGGACACGATCGGCGCGGGCGACACCGTCAACGCGGCCCTGCTGTACCGGCTCGCGGGCACCGGGGACCCGCGTGGGGCGGACTGGCCGGACGTACTGGCCTTCGCCGCCCACGCGGCCGCGCTGACCTGCACCCGGGCGGGGTGCGAGCCCCCGTACGCGGCCGAACTCGGCCTCAGCCGATAGCGGCCCACAGGGTCCGGGCGAGGGCCGGGGCGAACTCCTCCACCGGCTGGACCACTCCGGCGCCGGAGAAGTGGAGGAAGAAGGCCCGCTGGAAGCAGGCGCCGAGCAGCAGCGCGGCGGCGGCGCGCGGGTCCGCGTCCGGCCGGAGCCGGCCGGCGTCGAGCTCGCGGCGCAGCCGCCCTTCGAGGGCGTCGAGCACCACGTGCGGACCCTGCCCGATCTCCTGGATCCCCTCGCGGTGGCGGCTGAGCAGGGCGGGCTCGGCGAACAGCGAGGCTGCCATCGGCATGGCCTCGGCGTAGAACAGCGCGGCGTGCCGGGCGATGTCGGCCAGCGCCTCCTGGAGGGCGCCCCCACCGGGGCCGGGGCCGGCGTCGTCGGCGTCGGCGTCGGCGTCGGCGTGGAGGGCGGCCATGAGCGGGCCGGCGTTGGGCGTGCGCTCCATCAGCACCCGGACGAACAGCTCTTCCTTGTTGGCGTAGTGCTTGTAGAGCGCCGCCTCCGAGCAGCCCGCCTCGCGGGCGATGGCCTTGGTGGTGGTGTTGGCCAGGCCGATGGTGCGCATGAGGGTCTCGGCGGCGTCCAGCAGCCGCTCGGAGGCGGGCCGGGTTGACTTCGGGGTGGGCATTCACTCACCCTAGTGGACACAGGGGTGAGTGAATACTCACCCACCACTGTCGACAGGGGACCACGATGAAGATCACGGTGTTCGGAGCGACGGGCGGAGTGGGCCGCGAGGTGGTGCGGCAGGCCCTCGCCGCGGGCCACGAGGTGACGGCGGTCGTCCGCGACCCCGCCCGGCTGGACGTACCCGCCGAGGACCGCCTGCGGGTGGCGGTGGTCGCCGACCTGACGGACGGATCGGCGCTGCTGCCGGTGCTGGCGGGGCAGGACGCGGTGGTCTCCGCGCTGGGCTCGGCGAGCAACAAGCAGGCCCGGCTGCACCCGGTCACCGGCCCCGCCCTGCGGTCGGTCGTCGCGGCGATGGAACGGGCGGGGGTCGAGCGGCTCACGGCGGTCAGCGCGGCTCCACTGGGACCGGACGCGGAGGGAGACGGGGTGCTCCTGCGGAAGGTGGGCTACCCGCTCCTGCGGTGGGCGCTGCGCGACCTGTACGCGGACCTGGCGGTCATGGAGGCGGCCATCGCGTCGGCGAGCGCGGTCCGGTGGACGGTGGTCCGGCCCCCGCGCCTCCTGAACCGGCCCGGCACCGGCCGCTACCGCCGGGCCCTGGACGCCAATGTGCCGGGCGGGCGGGTCATCGCCCGCGCCGACGTGGCGACGGCCCTCCTGGACGTCCTGTCCGACCCGTCGACGACGGGCCACGCGGTGGGCGTCGCCGCGTAGCCCGGGGTGGCGGGTACCGGGTACCGGGTACCGCCGCGCGGTACTTGCTCCGCGCGGCGGCACCCGCACTCCGGACCCGCCCCACCGGCTACGCCTTGCGCGCGGCCCTGGCCGTCTTCTTCGCCGGGGCCGCCTTCTTCGCCGGGGCCGCCTTCTTCGCCGGGGCCGCCTTCTTGCGGGCGCCCCGCGCCGCCGGCACCGTCGCCGCGTCGGAGATCCGCTCCGCCCCCAGGATGTCCCGCAGGAACTTCCCGGTGTGGCTCGCGCCCACCGACGCGACCTGCTCCGGCGTGCCCTCGGCGACGACGAGCCCGCCGCCGTAACCGCCCTCGGGGCCCATGTCGACGACCCAGTCGGCGGTCTTGATGACGTCCAGGTTGTGCTCGATGACGATCACCGAGTTCCCCTTGTCCACCAGCCCCGACAACACCTTGATCAGCTTCGAGATGTCCTCGAAGTGCAGACCGGTCGTCGGCTCGTCCAGCACGTACACCGTCCGCCCCGTCGACCGCTTCTGCAGCTCCGACGCCAGCTTCACGCGCTGCGCCTCGCCGCCCGACAGGGTCGGCGCAGACTGCCCGAGGCGGACGTAGCCCAGGCCGACCTCGGTCAGCGTCTTCAGGTGCCGGGCGATCGTCGGGACCGCCTCGAAGAACTCCAGCGCCTCCTCGATCGGCATGTTCAGGACTTCCGCGATGGACTTGCCCTTGTAGTGGACCTCCAGCGTCTCCCGGTTGTACCGGTCGCCGTGGCAGACCTCGCACGGGACGTACACGTCCGGCAGGAAGTTCATCTCGATCTTGATCGTGCCGTCACCGGAGCAGTTCTCGCACCGGCCGCCCTTGACGTTGAAGGAGAAGCGGCCCGGCAGGTAGCCGCGCACCTTCGCCTCCATGGTCTCCGCGAACAGCTTGCGCACGTGGTCGAAGACGCCCGTGTACGTCGCCGGGTTGGACCGCGGCGTCCGGCCGATCGGCGACTGGTCGACGTGCACCACCTTGTCGACGAGGTCGTCGCCGTCCACCCGGGTGTGCCGGCCCGGCACGGACCGGGCGCCGTTCAGCTCGCGCGCCAGGTGCGTGTAGAGGATGTCGTTGACCAGCGTGGACTTGCCGGAGCCCGACACGCCCGTGACCGCCGTGAGGACGCCCAGCGGGAAGGACACGTCGATGTCCCGCAGGTTGTTCTCCTTGGCGCCGTGGACGGTGAGCCTGCGCTCCTCGTCCACCGGCCGGCGGACGTCCGGCACGGGGATGGACCTCTTGCCGGACAGGTACTGCCCGGTCATCGACTCGCCGTTCTTCAGCAGCTCCTTGAGCGAGCCGCTGTGCACCACCTTGCCGCCGTGCTCGCCGGCGCCCGGGCCGATGTCCACGACCCAGTCGGCCACCTTGATGGTGTCCTCGTCGTGCTCGACGACGATGAGGGTGTTGCCCATGTCCCTCAGCCGCACCAGCGTCTCGATCAGCCGGTGGTTGTCGCGCTGGTGCAGGCCGATGGACGGCTCGTCCAGCACGTACAGCACGCCCACCAGGCCGGAGCCGATCTGCGTCGCGAGGCGGATGCGCTGGGCCTCGCCGCCCGACAGGGTGCCGGCGGCGCGGTTCAGCGAGAGGTAGTCCAGGCCGACGTCGACCAGGAAGCGGAGCCGCTCGTTGACCTCCTTGAGGACCCGCTCGGCGATCTTCTTGTCGCGGGCGTCCAGCTTCAGGCGCCCCAGGAAGTCGGCGCACTCGCTGATCGACATCGCGGCGACCTCGGCGATGGACCGCTCCATCACCGTGACGGCGAGCACGATCGGCTTGAGCCGGGTGCCCTCACAGGTCGGACAGGGCACCTCGCGCATGTAGCCCTCGAAGCGCTCGCGGCTGGCGTCGCTCTCGGACTCGGCGTGCCGCCGCTTGACGAACGGCACGGCGCCCTCGAAGGCCGTCGTGTACGCGCGCTCGCGCCCGTACCGGTTGCGGTAGCGGACCTCGATCTGGGTCTTGTGCCCGTACAGCAGGGCCTTCCTGGCCCGCTGCGGCAGCCCGGCCCACGGGATGTCGGTGCGGAAGCCCAGCTCGCCGGCGAGCGCGCCGACCAGCCGCTGGAAGTAGTCCTTGGTGTGGCCCAGCGACCAGGGCGAGACCGCGCCCTCGTCCAGCGACTTGTCCTCGTCCGGGACGATCAGCTCCGGGTCCACCTCCATGCGCGTACCGATGCCGGTGCACTCGGGGCAGGCGCCGAAGGGCGAGTTGAAGGAGAAGGAGCGCGGCTCCAGCTCCTCGAAGGACAGGTCGTCGTACGGGCAGTAGAGGTGCTCGGAGAACATCCGCTCACGCTCGGGGTCGTCCTCGGCGAGGTCGACGAAGTCCAGGATGACCATGCCGCCGGAGAGCCCGAGCGCGGTCTCGACGGAGTCGGTGAGCCGGCGCTTGGCGCTGTCCTTGACGGTGAGGCGGTCGATGACCACCTCGATGGTGTGCTTCTCCTGCTTCTTCAGCGTGGGCGGCTCGGCGAGCTGGATGGTCTGGCCGTCCACCCGGGCACGGCTGTAGCCCTTGGTCTGGAGGTCGGCGAAGAGGTCGACGAACTCGCCCTTGCGCTCGCGGACCAGCGGGGACAGCACCTGGAAGCGGCTGCCCTCGGGGAGCGCGAGGACCTTGTCGACGATGGCCTGCGGGGACTGCCGGGAGATCGGACGCCGGCACTCGGGGCAGTGCGGCTTGCCGATGCGGGCGAAGAGCAGGCGGAGGTAGTCGTAGACCTCGGTGATGGTGCCGACGGTGGAGCGGGGGTTGCGCGAGGTCGACTTCTGGTCGATCGAGACGGCCGGGGAGAGGCCCTCGATGAAGTCGACGTCGGGCTTGTCCATCTGACCCAGGAACTGGCGGGCGTACGACGAGAGCGACTCGACGTAGCGGCGCTGGCCCTCGGCGAAGATCGTGTCGAAGGCCAGGGAGGACTTGCCCGAGCCGGAGAGTCCGGTGAAGACGATGAGGGAATCGCGGGGCAGGTCGAGCGAGACGTTCTTCAGGTTGTGCTCGCGAGCGCCACGAACGATGAGACGGTCGGTCACGCCGGTCCGCACCTTTCTTGAGAGAGCGGGGGCACAGGCCCCCGGCTTGTCCAGGGTATGGGGGGCGCCTCTGCGATGGACTGTGTCTGGACTATCGAGCGTATAGCACGCACATTCGATTTACGGCACGCGCAAGAGGGCTTCACCCGATCGTGTGGCGGCGCCCTCCCGGCCACTAGGCTCGGACCCATGACTGATCATGTGCACGACCTGGCCTCTGTACGTGAAGCCACCGAACGGCTGCTGAACGCGGTCGCGAAACTGGACAACGCCTCCCTCTCCCAGGAGTCACACCTCCCGGGCTGGACCCGCGGCCACATCCTGGCCCACCTGGCGCGCAACGCCGACGCCCTCGTCAACGTCTTCGAGGGCCGCCCCATGTACGAGAGCGCCGCCGCCCGCGACGCGGACATCGAGCGCGACGCCGGCCGGTCCCTGGAAGAACACCTGGGGGACCTCCGTGATTCCGGGGCCCGCTTCCTCGCCACCACGGAAGGCGCCCAGGACTGGCACCGCACGGTCGAGCTCCGCAACGGGGTGACCGACCTCGCCGCGAACGTGCCGTTCCGCCGGCTCGTCGAGGTCGAGCTCCACCACGTCGACCTGAACATCGGCTACGAGCTCTCCGACCTCCCGGAGGGGTTCACCGACCGGGAGATCGCCTTCCTCGCCGACCGCTGGTCCGGCCGCCCCGACGTGCCCCCGGTCACCCTCAACGGGCCCGACGGCGCCCCCGTCGCGCGCACCGGCGGCACGGAGGGCACCCCGACGACCCTCCGGGGCCCCAAGGACGAGCTGCTCGGCTGGCTGGCCGGCCGCGGCCACAAGGGCGCCCGCCTCACCGTCGAAGCGGGCGACCGCCTGCCCGAACTCCCCGCGCTCTAGGATTCCGACATGACGTACAGCGGAGCGGTGAAGGTCGGCGGTCCCGCCGACGTGCACGAACTCGCGGACCTGATGATCTCCAAGGTCGCGGTGGGTTCCATGAACAACAACGCGTACCTGCTGCGCTGCCGGGCCACCGGCGAGCAGCTCCTGATCGACGCGGCCGCCGAGGCGGACACGCTGCTCAACCTGATCGGCGACGACGGCATCGCGTCCGTCGTCACCACGCACCGGCACGGCGACCACTGGGGCGCGCTCCAGGCCGTGGTCGACGCCACCGGGGCGCGGACCTACGCGGGCGTCCACGACGTGGAGGGCATCCCCGTCCCCACGGACGTCCCGGTCCGGGACGGGGACGTGATCACGGTCGGACGGGTCTCGCTGACCGCCCGCCACCTGGTCGGCCACACCCCCGGCTCCATCGCCCTGGTCTACGACGACCCGCACGGGCACCCGCACGTGTTCACCGGCGACTGCCTCTTCCCCGGCGGCGTCGGCAACACCCAGGGCGACGCGAAGAACTTCGCCAGTCTCATCGACGACGTCGAGACCAAGATCTTCGGCCAGCTGCCCGACGAGACATGGGTCTACCCGGGCCACGGGAACGACACCACGCTGGGCACCGAGCGCCCCCACCTCGCGGAATGGCGCGAGCGGGGCTGGTGACCCACGGGCGCATGCGCCGCCGTCAACACCGGGCGGCCATGCGCTCCTTCCGGTCGACCTCGGCCGAACGCATGTCCCGGGGAGGCGGGCCGGGGTAATTGCTGCACCATGCAACAGGACCTCTCCCCGCCTCCCGTCCCCTCCGCGGCCTCCGGGGCCTCCGGCACCTCCGGCCCCTCGATGCCGCGCCTCGCGCTGGCCTCCCTGGTCGGGACGGCCATCGAGTTCTACGACTTCTTCGTCTACGGCACGGCCGCCGCCCTGGTGCTCGGCCCGCTCTTCTTCCCCTCGTTCTCCCCGCTCGCGGGAACCCTCGCCGCGTTCGGCACGTTCGGCATCGGCTTCCTGGCCCGTCCGCTGGGCTCGGTCGTCTTCGGGCACGTCGGCGACCGCTACGGGCGCCGCCCGGTGCTGCTCGCCTCGCTGCTGCTGACGGGCCTGGCCACGGTGTTGGTCGGCTGCGTGCCCTCGTACGCCTCCATCGGGATCGCCGCGCCGGTCCTGCTGCTCCTGCTGCGCTTCCTCCAGGGACTGGGGCTCGGCGGGGAGTGGGGCGGGGCGGTGCTGCTGACCGCCGAGCACGCCCCCGAGGGGCGGCGCGGGCTGTGGTCGAGCTTCCCCCAGATGGGTCCGGCCACCGGCTTCCTGCTGGCCAACGGGCTGACCCTGGCCCTGTCGGGGCTCCTGAGCGACGCCGAGTTCGGCGCCTGGGGCTGGCGGGTGCCCTTCTGGTGCGCCGGACTGCTGGCGCTGGCCGGGCTGTGGCTGCGCCGGTCCGTGGAGGAGACCCCGCAGTTCCGGGCCCTCACCGAGACCGGCCGGCGGGCCGAGGCCCCGCTCCCGGAGGTGCTGCGCGGCCACTGGCGGCTGCTCCTGCTGACGGGCGGGGCGATGTCGGTCGGGTACGCCGTCTTCTACGCGGTCACCACCTGGTCGCTCGCCTACACGACCGGGCGCCTGGGCATGGACCGGACGCTGATGCTCGCCGTGGTGATGGCGGCCGTGCTGGTGATGGGGCTGGTGACGGCCCCGCTGGCGGCGCTCGGCGACCGCTGGGGGCGGCGGCCGCTGTGCCTGGCCGGCAGTGCGGCCTGCGCGGTGTGGATGTTCCCCCTCGTGGCGCTGCTGGGCAGCGCGGACCCGCTGCTGGTCACGGTGGGCTGCGTCGGCGCCCTGCTGGCGATGGTCCTGATGTACGCGGTGGTGGGCGCGTACCTGCCCGAGCTGTACGCCCCGCGGATCCGCTGCACCGGCGCGGCCGTCGGCTACAACCTGGGCGGGGTCCTGGGCGGCGCCCTGACCCCGCTCGTGGCGACGGCCCTCGCCGCGGGCTCGGGCCCGCCGTGGGGCGTGGCGGTGTACCTGACGGCGGTGGCCCTGCTCAGCCTCGGCTGCTTCGCCCTCCTCCCGGAGACCGCTCCGGCGCCGGTGCGCGCGGACGGTACGGGCGCGGGGGCGGCCGGAGCGGCCGCCCCCGCGTAGCGTCCCGGGACCGGATCAGGCGTCGACGCTCCGGGTCTCCTCGGCGGCGGCTCCGGCCGCCGCCTGCTTCCCGGAGGCGATCAGGCTGGTGATCGTGGTGACCACCAGGACACCGCAGATGACGCCCAGGGAGACCGGGATGGAGATCTGCGGGACGTGCACCCCGGACTCGTGCAGGGCGTGCAGCACCAGCTTGACGCCGATGAAGCCCAGGATCACGGACAGGCCGTAGCTGAGGTGGACCAGCTTCTTGAGCAGGCCGCCGATGAGGAAGTACAGCTGGCGCAGGCCCATGAGGGCGAAGGCGTTGGCGGTGAAGACGATGTACGGGTCCTGGGTGAGGCCGAAGATCGCGGGGATGGAGTCCAGGGCGAAGAGGACGTCGGTGGTGCCGATGGCGAGCATGACCACCATCAGCGGGGTCATGATCCGCTTGCCGTGGTCACGGATGAAGAGCTTGGTGCCGTGGTAGCGGTCGGCGACGCCGAACTTCTTCTCGACCGACTTGAGCAGGCGGTTCTCCTCGAACTCCGTCTCCTCGTCGTCCTTGCGGGCCTCCTGGATCAGCTTCCAGGCGGTGTAGATCAGGAACGCGCCGAAGAGGTAGAAGACCCACGAGAAGGTGGTGATGATCGCGGCGCCGGCGGCGATGAACACCGCGCGCAGGACCAGGGCGATCAGTACGCCGACCAGCAGGACGCGCTGCTGGAGGTGGGAGGGCACCGAGAACTTCGCCATGATCAGGACGAAGACGAAGAGGTTGTCCACGCTCAGGGACTTCTCGGTGATGAAGCCGGCGAAGAACTCCTGGGAGGCCTGGCCATTGCCGGAGAACAGCAGGCCGAGGCCGAAGAGGGCGGCGAGGACGATCCACACGACCGTCCAGATGCCCGCCTCCTTGAGGGAGACGTCATGGGGTTTGCGGCCGATGAAGAAGTCGGCGCCGATGAGGATGCCCAGACCGAGAATGGTCAGCACCCAGAGGGTCAACGAAACGTCCATTGGTAATCACGCCTCCGGCGGATGGCTCAGCACAGGGTCAGCGTCATCGCTGCCGGAGGTCTCTTCCACCCGGGCGGCCCCTCGGGCCGCGGGCCGGCGCCCCGGGACTGGTGACAATCCGTATTGACGGGCACGCCGCGCAGGAAACAGCAGGAATACTCCCCTCCGCAGGCTCCAGAGTAGCCGCGGAAGGGGCCGAAGGTAAAGGGATTACCAAAGAAGGGTCACCCGATGGTCATCAGCGGGCCCGTGCGACGCGCTCCAGGGCCTGCTCCAGGACCCGGCTGCCCTGCGGGGGCAGGTCCGGCTCGAAGGTCCAGGCGTGCTGGACCCAGGGGTCGGCCAGGTGGTGGTCCGGTACCGGAGACAGCCGCAGCAGCGAGCGCCACAGCGGGTCCAGCAGCGGGCCGTACGCGGAGGCCTCGTCGCGGTCCGCGACCATCAGCAGGTGCACGCCGACCGACGGGCCCTCGTCGGCCAGGTAGCGCAGCTGGGTGACGGCGCGGTCGTCGAAGCCGTGGGGGAAGTCGTGCACGATGAGCAGCTGCTCGGCCGGGTCCAGGTCCGGGGGCAGGTCCTCGGGGGCGCCGGCGCGCAGGGCCATCTGTACGAGGTCCACCCGGCGGGTCAGCCGCGCGAGGGTCTCGCCGACCCCGGCGGCGCCCGCGGCGGGCGGCGCGGCCAGCACCCCGGCGGCCACCAGCGGGACGAGCGCGGCGGAGGCCGCCCCGGCGGCGTCGATGACGTGGACGGAGAACCGGCCGGCGGGGTGGACGGCGAGCAACCGGGCGGCGTGGGCGACGGCCATGTCCATGGCGGCGCGGCGCAGCCGGTCGGTGTCCATGGTCATGGCGGCCTCGGAACCGGTACGGCCGTTGTCGATCCACAGGCCGCGATCCATCGGGAGCCGCATCAGCATGGGGATCTTCAGCCCGGGGCTCTCGGGCAGGCTGAGGTTGCCCAGGCGCAGGGCGAGCGGGCCCTCCTCCGGGGTGCCCCCGCCGTGCCAGACGGGGTTGTCCCAGCGGGCGTACGCGGCCGGCAGCGCGGGTTCGACCACCTCGGACTCGGCGGTCAGCTGGGCGAGGTCACGGTCGAGGACGGCGCGGGCCCGGGCGACCAGGTCGTCGCGGCGGGCCCGGGCGGCCTCGCGGGCTCCGCCGGCGGCGCCGCCCGTGAGGCGGTGGCGGGGGTCGGACAGGGCCTCGTCCAGCTCGCGGTCG
This sequence comes from Streptomyces sp. NPDC032091, assembly GCF_055580265.1. Lineage (NCBI taxonomy): Bacteria > Bacillati > Actinomycetota > Actinomycetes > Kitasatosporales > Streptomycetaceae > Streptomyces > Streptomyces sp. NPDC032091. The sequence goes on from NZ_JBVILR010000005.1 coordinate 144,656, forward strand.
AGGCGGGAGTCGGCGAAGTCGACGGCGCTGCGGTAGGCGGCGACGGTGCGGGCCAGGTCCTCGAACATGCCCCAGACCTGGTTGTAGAGGCGCTCGTCCATGGACCAGCCGGTGGCGTCCCCGGCGACGGGGGCCGGGGGGCCGTCGGGGCCGTCGGCGGGGGCGGCCGCGGGGCGGGGGGCCGGCTCGGGTGCCTCGGTGGTGGTGCGGCGTCGGCGCGGGTGGGCGTAGTCGATGGTGGGCCGGCCGTCGGCGGGCCGGTCCGGGGCGGGGCCGGGCGCTCCGGCGGAGGGGGCTGCGGGGACCGGGATCGGCTCCGGCGGCTCGGGGGCGGTCACGGGCGGGACGGGGTGTCCCGCCGCGTTCCGGCCCTGGGCGTGCGGCAGGGGGGCGAGGGGGCGGGCGGCGTCCCCGGTGCGGCCTGCGTCCCCGGTGCGGTCGGCCGTGCGCAGGGCCTCGTCCGCCAGGGCGGCCGCCTCGGCGGCCGGCAGTCCCCCGTCGGCGAGGAGGGCCGTGAGCCCGCCCGCGTACCCCTGGCCGACGGCCCGGACCTTCCATGCGCCCTGGCGCCGATAGAGCTCCAGGGTGACCAGGGCGGACTCGGTGTCCAGCCCGTCGACGGCGAAGGAGGCGAACGCGGCCCCGCCCTGTGCGGCGATGGCCACCCGGGGGGCCGGGACGGCGCCGAAGCGCTGGGGGCCGCCGGGCGGCAGGACGAGGAGCACGCCGATCCGGTGGACTTCCGCCGCGACGGCGTCCAGGTCGACGGCGAGGGTGTGGCGTTCGGCGGGTTCCCCCGGTACGCGGACCCCGGGCAGGGCCGGGGCGCCGGGGCGCGCCAGGGCGTCCGGGCCCGGGAGTCCGCCGTGTGCGTCGGCCAGGGAGGCCAGCGCGAGCACGGCGGTGGCCGCCGTGACCGTGACCTCCACCCGGCTGTGGGACACGGGGTGGTTCTGCCCCCGGACCAGTTCGGCCGTCATCGTGCAGCCCCTCCCCCGTGCCTTCTTCTCTTGTCCGCGGTGCTGTCCGCGGTGGTGTCCGCCGGTGCTGTCTACAGGTGCGGCAGGATCGCCGGCATCAGGTCCTGGAAGGTCCGGCCGTTGGCCGGGGTGCCGAGGGCCGTCATCTGCCAGCCGCCGCCGGCCCGGGACACCTTCGCCATGATCTGCGCGGTGTACTGGCCGCCGCCGTCGAGGGTGTAGCGGGCCAGTTCCTGGCCGTTGGTCTCGTCGACGATGCGGCAGAACGCGTTCTGCACTTCCTGGAAGGTCTGGCCGGTGAAGGAGTTCACCGTGAAGACGATCGTGTCGATGTGGACCGGCACGCGCTGGAGGTCGACGAGGATGGCCTCGTCGTCCCCGCCCTGGCCGACGCCGCCGACGAGGTTGTCACCGGTGTGCCGGACCGAGCCGTCGTCGCTCTGCAGGTGCCGGAAGAAGACCACGTCCACGGGCTGCTTGTCGGCGAAGAGCACCGCCGAGGCGTCCAGGTCGATCTCGCGGGTGCGCGAGCCGAACAGCCCCCGGCGCTTGGCGGCCTGCCAGCCGAGGCCCATCCGGACCGCGGTCAGCGTGCCGCCGCCCTTCTTCTCCAGACTGATGGCCTGACCCTTGGTCATGTTGACCGTCACGCGCGTCCCCTCTCCATGGCCCACCCCCAGGCAGCGTGTACCTGCGGCTGTTCCCACACCCTACTGACCGCCCCCGGGTCAGGCGAGGCCCGCTTCGCGCATCTGCCGGAGCTCCTTCTTCAGCTCGCCCACCTCGTCCCGGATGCGGGCCGCGACCTCGAACTGGAGCTCGGCTGCCGCGCCTCGCATGCGCTCGGTCATCTGCTCGATCAGGGCGGCCAGTTCGGCGGCGGGCCGGTCCGTGAGCACCTCGGCGGCCTGGGCGCCCTTCGCCCCCTTGGCCCCCTTGGCACCCTTGGCACCCTTGGCGGTCTTGGCCTGGGCGGCCGCGCCGAGGGCCGGGACCGGGGCCTTCGCGCCCTTGCCGTCCTTGGCCTGCCGGTAGCCGGTGCCGAGCAGCTGCTCGGTGTCGAGCTCCTCGCGGGCGATGGTGGCGACGATGTCGTTGATCTTCTTGCGGAGCGGCTGCGGGTCGATCCCGTGGGCCGTGTTGTACGCGATCTGCTTCTCGCGGCGCCGGTTCGTCTCCTCGATGGCCTTCTCCATCGCCGGGGTCATCTTGTCCGCGTACATGTGGACCTGGCCGGAGACGTTGCGCGCGGCGCGGCCGATGGTCTGGATGAGGGAGGTCCCGGAGCGCAGGAAGCCCTCCTTGTCGGCGTCGAGGATCGCCACGAGCGAGACCTCGGGCAGGTCGAGGCCCTCGCGCAGCAGGTTGATGCCGACCAGGACGTCGTATTCGCCGGCGCGCAGCTCGCGCAGCAGCTCGATGCGGCGCAGGGTGTCCACGTCGCTGTGCAGGTAGCGGACCTGGATGCCGAGCTCCAGGAAGTAGTCGGTGAGGTCCTCGGCCATCTTCTTGGTGAGGGTGGTGACCAGGACCCGCTCGTCCTTCTCCACCCGCTCGCGGATCTCGTGCACCAGGTCGTCGATCTGGCCCTCGGTGGGCTTGACGACGACCTCGGGGTCGACGAGGCCGGTGGGGCGGATGATCTGCTCGACGAAGCCGTCGGCGCGCGAGAGCTCGTAGTTCCCGGGGGTGGCCGACAGGTAGACGGTCTGGCCGATGCGCTCCTGGAACTCCTCCCACTTCAAGGGACGGTTGTCCAGGGCGGACGGCAGGCGGAAGCCGTGGTCGACGAGGGTCCGCTTGCGGGAGGCGTCGCCCTCGTACATGGCGCCGATCTGCGGCACGGTGACGTGTGACTCGTCGATGACGAGGAGGAAGTCCTCGGGGAAGTAGTCGATCAGCGTGTTGGGCGCCGAGCCGCGCTCGCGGTCGTCCATGTGCAGCGAGTAGTTCTCGATGCCGGAGCAGGAGCCGATCTGGCGCATCATCTCCAGGTCGTAGGTGGTGCGCATGCGCAGCCGCTGGGCCTCCAGCATCTTGCCCTGCTTCTCCAGCTCGGCGAGGCGCTCGGCCAGCTCGGCCTCGATGCCGCGGATCGCCTTCTCCATGCGCTCGGGGCCGGCGACGTAGTGGCTGGCGGGGAAGACGTACAGCTCGCGGTCCTCACTGATGACCTCGCCGGTCAGCGGGTGCAGGGTGGAGAGGGCCTCGATCTCGTCGCCGAACATCTCGATGCGGACGGCCAGTTCCTCGTACACCGGGAAGATCTCGATGGTGTCCCCGCGCACCCGGAAGGTCCCGCGGGTGAAGGCCACGTCGTTGCGGGTGTACTGGATGTCGACGAAGCGGCGCAGCAGCCGGTCCCGGTCGATCTCCTCGCCCACCTTGAGCGGGACCATGCGGTCCACGTACTCCTGGGGGGTGCCGAGGCCGTAGATGCAGGACACGGAGGCGACGACGATCACGTCACGCCGGGTAAGCAGCGAGTTGGTCGCGGAGTGGCGCAGCCGCTCGACCTCCTCGTTGATCGAGGAGTCCTTCTCGATGTAGGTGTCCGACTGCGGAACGTAGGCCTCGGGCTGATAGTAGTCGTAGTACGACACGAAGTACTCGACGGCGTTGTTCGGCAGGAGCTCGCGGAACTCGTTCGCCAGCTGGGCGGCGAGGGTCTTGTTCGGCGCCATCACCAGGGTCGGGCGCTGGAGCTTCTCGATCATCCAGGCGGTGGTCGCCGACTTGCCGGTGCCGGTGGCACCGAGCAGGACGACGTCCTTCTCACCTGCGCGGATGCGCTTCTCCAGCTCGGCGATGGCCGCCGGCTGGTCGCCGCTGGGCTGGTAGGGGCTGACGACCTCGAAAGGTGCCACCGTGCGTTCGATCTTCGATACGGGCCGCATGACTCCACCGTACGGCCCCCCACTGACACGCGGGCGCCCGCACGCGCCCCGCCCCCCGCCCGCCCGCCGGGCCGGCGCCCCCCGGGGGTCCGTCGGACGGAGCGGGCCTCCTCCTTTCTGGTCCGTTTGTCGTAGTTCGGTGGCGTCCGTGTGATCTTCGAGCCCATGATCGCGGTGAACGCTCCGCCGTGAAGTGCACAGCCACAACGACTGCCGCGCCGCACCCGTCTGACGCAGGAACAGGGCTCACGACCCGAGGAGAACGCACATGTACGTCCGAACCGCCGCCGCCGCGGCCGCCGCCTTCCTGGGCATCACCCTGACCCTGCTGGGCGGGACGGCGTCGGCCGGCGCCCCCGGGCCCGGGTCCGCCCCCGGCGCGGCGGGGCTGCTGGGGCCCACCGTGTACGCCCACCGAGGGGCCTCCGCGTACGCCCCGGAGAACACCCTCGAATCGATCGACCTGGCGATGCGGCTGGGCTTCGACTGGGTCGAGAACGACGTCCAGCGGACCAAGGACGGCGAGCTGGTGGTGATCCACGACGACACGCTGGCCCGCACCACCGACGTCGAACGGGTGTTCCCCGACCGGAAGCCCTGGCGGGTCAAGGACTTCACGGCGGCGGAGATCGCCCGACTGGACGCGGGCAGCTGGTTCTCGCCGCGGTTCGCCGGCGCCCGGGTGCCCACCCTGCGGGAGTACATGGAGCGGGTCCAGGACAACCGGCAGCGGCTGCTGCTGGAGATCAAGAAGCCGGAGCTCTACCCCGGCATCGAGGAGCAGACGCTGAAGGTGCTGGAGGAGACCGGCTGGCTGGACGCCTCGCACGTCTCGCGCCGCCTGGTGGTCCAGAGCTTCAGCGCCGAATCCGTGCGCATCGTGCACGGGCTGCGCCCCGACCTGGTCACAGCCTTCCTGGGCACCCCGACCGCGGCCGACCTGCCCCGGTACGCCGAGTTCACCGACCGGATCAACCCCTGGCACACGACGATCTCGGCCGACTGGGTGGCGGCGGTGCACCGGCTGCGGGGCGCCCACGGCAAGGCCATGGAGGTCGACACCTGGATCGTGGACGACGCGCCCACCGCCCGGAAGGTCCGGGAGATGGGGGTGGACGGGATCATCACGAACGCGCCGGACGTCGTACGGATGGCCGTGGGCGGCTACTAGGGGGTGTCCGCAAAGTAGCGTCGTCCGCCCGCAGGGCGGGCCCCGCGGCGTCCGGTGCGTGCTCTCGGTGCGCCGGGCGCGAGACCTCGTACTGGACGTACTCGGTCGTGCGCCCGGTGCGGCGAGAGTGCGTGCCGGGCGTCGCGGGGCAGGCGGGACTTTGCGGACACCCCCTAGGACCGGCGGCGCTGTCGGTGGGGCGCCGTACCGTGGGGGCGTGGACAGCACCGAGCGGCCCCGCGGGCCGCACCTCGAATGGACCGTCCTCCCGAGCGAGATCGGTCCCCTGCTCCTGGCCGCGACCCCCGAGGGTCTGGTCCGGGTGGAGTTCCATGCCGTGCCCGGCCGGGTCGACCGGATGATCGGCGCCCTGGTCTCCCGGCTCGGCGCCGACGCGTGGCGGCCGGACCCGGGCCGGGAGGTACTGCTGGCCGAGCCGATACGCCAGCTGGAGGCGTACTTCGCCGGGACGCTGCGCCGCTTCGACCTGCCCCTGGACTGGCGGCTCAGCTCCGGCTTCAACCGCCAGGTGCTGCTGGAGCTCGACCGCACCGTGCCGTACGGCTCGGTGGTCGGGTACGGGGAGCTGGCGGCCCGGGTGGGGCAGCCCGGGGCGGCCCAGGCCGTCGGCAACGCCATGGGGTCGAACCCGCTGCCGCTGGTGGTGGCCTGCCACCGGGTGGTGGAGAACGACGGCGGCATCGGGGGCTTCGGGGGCGGGGTCGAGACCAAGCGGACCCTGCTCGCCCTGGAGGGCGTCCTCCCGCAGCCCCTCTTCTAGGCCGGGCCGTTCCTCCCGGCCGTGGGAGCGGGCCGTCGGGACGGGCTGCGGGGCGGGCTGTGGGGGCGGTCCTGCTTCCGCGTTACCCGGTTCCCCCCGGCGGTAAGGGGTGGGACACTGCCGCGGTGACTACTGCTGCCGCCTGCGGCCCCACCGCGCACCGTCCCGCCCCGGACGCCCCGCCCGCACGTCCGCGACGGGGGTGTCCGGCGTGACCGCCTCCCCCGCGACCCCGCCCGCGGCCTCCCCCGCCGCCCGGGGAGCCGCGTCCGTCACCGCGGCGGAGCTGCCGCGCGTCCAGCGCCGGATCTCCGCGGTGCTGATCGCCGGCCAGATGCTGGGCGGCCTGGGCGTGCCCATCAGCATCGCCCTCGCCCCCGTCCTCGCCACCGAGATCAGCGGCACCGAGGCCCTCTCCGGCTTCGCCTCCACCGCCGCGGTGATCGGCACCGCCCTGGTCTCCCTGCCGCTCGCCGCCCTGACCACCGCCCGCGGGCGCCGGGCGGGGCTGCTGGCGGGGTACGCCATCGGCACGCTCGGGGCGGGCCTGGTCGTCCTGGCCGCCTCCGTGAAGAGCTTCCCGCTGCTCATGCTCGGCATGGCCGCGTTCGGCGCCGCCTCCTCCGCCAACCTCCAGGCCCGCTTCGCCGCCGCCGACCTCGCGGCCCCCGACCGGCGGGCCCGCGCGATCTCGGTGGTGGTGTGGGCCTCCACCATCGGCGCGGTGCTCGGCCCCAACCTCTCCGCCCCCGCCAGCGACAGCTTCGCCGGCACCTCCATACCCCAGACGGCGGGGCCCTTCGTCTGGGCCGCCGCCGTCTTCGTCCTCACCGGCACCCTGCTCGGCGTCCTCCTGCGCCCCGACCCGCTGCTGACCGCCCGCGCGCTGGCCGGGCCCGGGGAGGAGTCCCGCCAGGGCCGCTCGCTGCGCGCCGGTCTGGCCGCCGTCAAGGCCTCGCCCCGGGCCCGGCTCGCGCTGCTCACCGTCGCGGTGTCGCACACCACCATGGTCTCGATCATGGTGATGACCCCGATGGACCTCGGCCACCACGGCGCGGGGCTCAAGCTGGTCGGGCTCGTGATCAGCGGGCACATCGCCGGCATGTTCGCCTTCTCGCCCGTCATGGGCTGGCTCGCCGACCGGCTGGGCCGGTTCTCCGTGATCGGCCTCGCGGCCGGCCTGCTCTCGCTCGCCGCCCTGCTCGCCGGCACGGCCGCCGGGAACCACGCGCAGAGCGCGGCCGGACTCTTCCTGCTCGGCCTCGGCTGGTCCGCCGGCATGGTCTCCGGCTCGGCGCTGCTGACCGACTCGGTGCCGCAGGCCGCGCGGGCCGCCGTGCAGGGCCTGAGCGACCTGACGATGAACGCGGCGGCCGGCCTGGGCGGCGCGGCCGCCGGCCTGGTCATGTCCCGGGCCGGCTACGGCTGGCTCAACGCCATCGGCGCCGCGCTGCTGCTGCCGATGGCGGCCCTGGCCCTGTTCACCGCGCGCCGGCACCCGGCGGCCGCCTCCCGGTAGCGCGGAGGCGGGCGTCAGAGGTTGATGTGGTAGGCCTTGCGCAGCGTCTCGTGGACCGTCCACGTGGTCTTGTCGCCCTCGCGCAGCACGCAGGCGGAGCCGGGGCCCACCTCCAGCGTGGGGCCGCCCTCGACCTCGACGGTGGCGCGGCCGCTGACGACCACGAACAGCTCGTCGGCCTCGGTGTCGGTGACCACCCCGGGGGTGATCTGCCAGATGCCCCGGATCTGGGAGCCGTCGGCGGACTCCCAGAGCACCTTTCCCGTCACCACCGGGGTGCCGGAGACGATCTGGGCCGGGTCGAGGTCCTCGGCCTCCAGCTCGCCGTCGGGGACGTCCGCGACGGAAACGGCGAAGGAGGCAGGGGCGTTGTGGTCACTGGTGCTCATGGTGCGCCAGCCTAGGGTGGCCGCACCGGCCACGGGGTGATCAGAGCGTCCAGCGGGGACGCGGCGGACCCGTCACTCCGTCGAGCCGGAGGGGGCGGCTTCGCGCCGGAGTGGGGAGGGGCGCGTTTGGGGGCGCGCGTCCCGTGCCATGGATGGGGACATGCCACAGCACAGAGCATCCGAGGTCCCGGTCCTGTCGGAAGAGGTCCACGAGGCGCTGGCCGCGCGCAGGCCCGTCGTCGCCCTGGAGTCGACGATCATCGCGCACGGCCTGCCCCGCCCGCGCAATCTGGCGGTGGGCCTGGAGCTGGAGGAACTGGTCCGGGAGCAGGGCGCGGTCCCGGCGACGGTCGCGGTGGTCGACGGGGTGGCGTACGCCGGCCTGGACAAGGCCCGGCTGGAGCGGATCGCGGCGGGCGAGGGCGTGCGCAAGCTCGGTCACCGGGACCTGGCCCCGGCCCTGGCGACGGGTGCCACGGGGGCGACGACGGTCTCGGCGACGGCCTTCCTGGCGGCGCGGGCCGGCCTGCGGGTCTTCGCCACGGGCGGGCTGGGCGGCGTGCACCGGGAGTTCGCGCAGACCCAGGACGAGTCGGCGGACCTGTCCCTGCTGGCCCGGACCCGGATCACGGTGGTGTGCGCGGGCGTGAAGTCGATCCTGGACGTCCCGGCGACGCTCCAGCGGCTGGAGACCCTCGGCGTAGGGATCGTCGGCTACGGCACGCGCCGCTTCCCCGGGTTCTACCTGGCGGATTCCGGCGAGCCCGTCGACTGGACGGTGGAGCGGCCGGAGGCGGTGGCGGAGATGATGGCCGCCCAGGACGCGCTGGGAGGGCCGGAGTCCGCCCTGGTGGTGGCCAACCCGGTGCCCGCCACAGAGCAGTTGGACCCGGGGCTGCACGACCGCGTCCTGGCGGAGGCCCTGGACGAGTGCCGGCGGCGCGGGATCACGGGGCAGGCGGTGACGCCGTTCCTGCTGGGGTTCCTGGTGCGGGCGACCGGCGGGGCGTCGCTGGAGGCGAACCTGGCGGCGGTACGGGGCAACGTGCGGCTCGCGGCCCGGATCGCCGGGGCCTGGGCGGCCCTGGGATGACGGGGGCGCTGGTGGTCGTCGGGGACGTGGTCACGGACGTGGTGGCGGTGCACCGCGAGCCCCTCGCCCCGGCCACCGACACCGCGGCCCGGATCCGCACCCTGCCCGGCGGAGCCGGCGCGAACGCGGCCTGCTGGGCGGCCCGTACGGGCACCGCCGAGGTACGGCTCCTCGCGCGGGTGGGCTGCGAGTCGGCGCGCTGGCACGAGCGGGCGCTGGTCGACGCTGGGGTACGGCCCCGGCTGGTGGTGGACCCGGCGGAGCCGACCGGGACGGTGGTGGCGCTGGTCGGGGCGGACGCGGAGCGGACGTTCCTGACCGACAGCGGGGCCTCCCTGCGGCTGTGCCCGGCCGACTGGGCGCCCGCGCTGCTGGACGGGGCGGCCCACCTGCACCTGTCGGGCTACCTGTTCTTCGCCGAACCCAGCCGCGCGCTGGCCCTGGTCGCCCTGCGGGCCGCGCGGTCCCGGGGGGTGCCGGTCAGCGTGGACCCTGCGTCGGCGGGGTTCCTGGCCGGGCTGGGCCCCGAGGCCTTCCTGGCGGCGGTGGCGGGGGCCGCGGTCCTGCTGCCGAACGAGGACGAGGCCCGCCTGCTGGCCGGCGTCCCGGACACGGCCCGGGCCGCGGAATCCCTCAGCCGACGCATTCCGCTGGTGGTGGTGACACGGGGCACGGGCGGGGCCCTCGTCGCCGAGGCCGGCCGGATCACGGCCGAGGTGGAGGCGGAACCGGCGGACGCGGTGGACACCACGGGCGCGGGCGACGCCTTCACCGGCGCCTTCCTGGCCGCCCGCCTCACGGGCGCCGACCCGGCCGCCTCCGCCCGCGCGGGCTGCCACGCGGCGGCCCGGGCGATAACCCACCTCGGCGGCCGCCCCGACCGCACGGCGGGGGGCCGTTTCACCGGCTAGGGCGCGCGGAGGCCCGTCCAGGCGGGGTGGCGGGGGTCGTCCGCGCGGACGAGGGTGTCCGCCGTCGACGCCGGGTCGGTCTCGCGGGCGTAGCGGGCGAAGGCCGGGAGGGTCCAGTGGTCGGAGGGGGGCGTGCGGCGGGCCAGCGCCGACTCCGAGAGGCTGATGTGGACGCTCAGGTCGAAGGGGAACCAGTGCCCCAGCAGCAGGGGTCCGTGCACGATCAGGGCGCCGCCCGGGGGGAGTTCGGCGTACGGGCTGCGGGTGGCGCGGTCGGTCACCGGGTCCCACAGGTCCGGCAGGACGCGGCCGGTGCCGCCGGGGTCGGTCGGTGCGAAGACCTCCCGCCACAGCGCGCCCGTGTCGTACCAGCCGCCGAGGTACGCGTCCACGTCCTGCCGTCCGAACTCGAACCGCAGCGACGCCGGCCGCAGGAACCCCCCGGCCGCCACCACCAGCACGGAACGCCCGCGCAGGCGCAGCGCGTCGGCCAGTTCTCCGGCGAGAACCCCGGTGCCGGCGGCGGGCGCGCCGTCGATGCCCACGCGCTGCCATGCGCCGGGTTCCGGGGGCGCCGCGTCGAGGTGGCCGGCGAGCCGCTCGGCCATCCGCTGCCAGGTGATCGCTTCCAGCTTCACCAGCCCATTGTCAGTGGTCGCCCTTAGCGTTTTTCACGAGGGATCACCGGTGGACAGGAGCCGGCGGCCCGACTCTTGGGGAGGGGTCTGTCATGGCTCGGGAGACGACGTACCTGGAGCTGTCGCAGGAGGACGGCGCGGCGCACAAGTTCTACGAGGTGACCGTCGACGGCGTCCTCGTGTCGGTGCGGTACGGGCGCATCGGCGCGGCCGGGCAGCTGCAGAGCTCGTCGTTCCCGACGGTGGAGAAGGCCCGGGCGGCGGCCGCCAGGAAGGTCGGCGAGAAGGTGCGCAAGGGGTACGCCCCGGCGGTGCGGGGGGCGCGGGCCGCGCGGGCGGTGACCCGTCGGCAGGTGGCCTCGGCGCCGTCGACGGCCCGTGCGGTGGCGCCGGTCCTGTGGCGCTTCCGCACCGGCTCCGCGGCCTTCGGCATCCACGTGGACGAGGACCGCTGCTGGGTCGGCAACCAGGCGGGCGACGTCTACACGGTGAGCCACGGCGGTGAGGTGCTCGCCCGGTACTCCCTGCCGGACGGGGTGAAGTGCCTGGTCGCGGACGAGTTCTGGATCTATGCCGGCTGTGACGACGGCACGGTGTACGACCTGTCGTCCAAGGTGCCGTTCGGGGCGTACGGGATAGCCGCCGACGTGGACATCTACTGGCTCGACATCCACGAGGGCGTCCTCAACGTGTCGGACGCGAACGGCGGCCTGACGGTCATCGACCACGAGGACGAGCACCAGTGGTCCCGCAGGTCGGCCGGCGGCGGCGCCTGGATGGTCCGCGCGGACGAGCGGGCGGTGTACCACGGCCACAGCGGCGGCGTGACGGCCTACGCGGCGGACGGCACGGGCCAGTTGTGGCACACCAGGACTCCCGGCGGGGTGCTGTTCGGCTGGCAGGAGCAGCACGCGGTGTACGCGGGGACGACGCGCAACACCGTGCAGCGCCTGTCGAAGGCGACGGGCGCGGTCGAGGCGTCGTACCCGTGCGACGCGGCGGTGTACTCGTGCGCGACGTCCCCGGACGGCCGGCACGTGTTCGCCGGCGACTCCTCGTCCTCGGTGTACTGCTTCGACGCCGACGGCCGGCGGCTGTGGAAGCTGGGCACCGGCGGCGGGTCGGCGCTGTCGATGCAGTACCTGGACGGGCGGCTGTACCTGGTCACGACGGACGGCTCGCTGGTGTGCGTGGACGCGAGCGAGGCGGCGATCGCGGCGGCCCGGCAGGGTTCCGTGCCGACGGCCGTGGACGTGAAGTCGGCGGCGGCGCTGCCCGTCTTCACCCCGGCGGCCTCCGCCGCGGCGGTGGCGACGGTCTCGGTGGCCTCGGTCCCGTCGGGGGGCGTGGTGGTCGAGTGCGTGCAGGTCGGGGGGCGCGTACGGGTCCAGGTGGTGTCGGACGGCTTCGATCCCGAGTGGAACGTGCAGTTCCCGCGCGGGATACGGGAGGCCGGGGCCCGGTACGTGGTGGACGGGCTGCACGCGGCGACCGGGGGCTTCTACCGGGTGCGCGGGGAGATACGCCGGCTGGTCTGACCGGCTCCGGGACGGCCCGCCCGGGAGGGTGCCGTGGTGGACGGGGGTCTCCACGGCAGCGCTCACGGGCGGGTCAGGGGGTGTGTTCCGGACAGCCGCAGGGGGTGGCGCCGGGCGGGGTCTCCGCGGGGACGGCCCAGGGGTCGTCGTCGCGGAGCCCGCAGGTGATGTGGAGGACGACCGGCTCGGTGCCGAGGTTGCGGCCGAGGTGGACGTGGTCGTGGCCGTCGGGTTCGACGAACGTGGCCCCGGCGGGGTGGACCTCGACGCTGTCGTCGCAGAGGATCCGGGTGAGGGTACCGGACCTGACGACCGCCATCAGCGGTACGAGGTGGTAGTGCCAGCCGGTACAGCCGCCGGGTGCTATGACGACCTCCCGGCCGGTGAGGTCCGCGGGGACCCCGGTTCTCGGGCGCCGTTCCCTCGTCGCCTGCCGTCCGCCCATGTGTTCTCCTCCACGGACCCGCCTACGGCCCTTGGCGGCCCACGCTAGACGGAGCTCATGAGGTCCGGCCAGATTTTCCGAATAACCAATAACCCATCCCCATAAGGTGATAGAGAGACCGGTCGGCGGTATCACAACGGCATGAGTCTCGTCGTCTTCGAGTCCCAGAGGCCGATCCACTGTGCCGAGTGCCGACGGGGTCCCCTGCGGCACGTGGTCCGCGAGTCCGGCGTGCCGCGCTGCCTGGACTGCGCCGACCTCGGCCACCTCGTGTACCTGCCGCGCGGCGACGCGGCACTCACCCGCAGGGCGCGGGAGGCCAGTTCCCTCTCGGCCGTCGTGGTGCGCCGCCACCGGGGGCGCCGCCGCTACGAACGGCAGGGGCTCCTGGTCGAGGACGCCGCACTGGCCCGCGCCGAACGCGCCTGCCTCGCCGACGCCGACGCCCGGGCCCGGCGCCGGGAGCGCGACCGGCTGCGCCGCGCGGCCGAGGACGTACGGTTCACGGCGGCCTTCGCCGCCGAGATCCTGCGGCTGTTCCCCGGCTGCCCGCCCGAGCGGGCCCGGGCCATCGCCGCCCACGCCTCGGTCCGCGGCAGCGGCCGGGTCGGCCGCACGGCGGCCGGCCGGGCCCTGGACGAACAGGCGGTGTCGATGGCGGTCCGGGCGGCCGTGCGCCATACCGACACCGAGTACGACGCGCTGCTGATGGCGGGGGTGCACCGGTTCGAGGCCCGGGCCCGGCTGGCGGCCCGGATCGACGCGATCCTCGCCGGCTGGCGCGCGTCGGGGAACGTCAGCTGACGCGGAACCGGCGGTAGAGGAGCACCCCGCCGAAGAGCAGGGCGCCGCTTCCGGGCAGCAGGTACCCGAGCCCGTCGGCGCCGGTGTGGGCGAGGGCCGAGGTGTCACCGGGCGGCAGGGACGGAGCGGGGGCAGCGGGCGGGGTGACCGGCCGTTCGGTGACCGGCGGCAGCGGCTGCGGCGGCTTGCCGCCGGTGGGGGTCTCGCCGTTCACGGAGGTGTTCCCGTGCGAGCCGTTGCCGACGCCGACCACGCTCACCCCGTTCCCGCTGACGTTGAGCGGGAGGTCGACGGGGAGCTGGACGCCGTTGCCGGACAGCACCCCGGGAGAATCCTTTCCCCGCCCGTCCGCCACGGCCCCTCCCTCATGACCGGAGGCTCCCGGTTTCGCCGGATGCGAGGGCCTGGGATCGGGATGGCCGCCATCCTGTGCCGCGTTGGTACAGCGGTTGCCCGCCGCCGGGTTGAGCACGCCGACCACGTTCACGGTGTTGCCGCACACGTTCACCGGGACGTGCACCGGCAGCTGCACCAGGTTCCCCGAGAGCAGACCCGGCGACCGCTCGGCCGACCCGCCCGCGTCCGCGTCGGCGTGGGCGAGGCCCGCCACCCCCGCCACCGCGAGTCCGCCACCCGCGACCACCGCCGCGATCACACCGTTCCGACGACTATGACGCATCAGTCTTCCTGCCTTCCGGAGGGCTTCAGGGGCGTCGAGCCCGTACCGGAGACAACGCGGTGGACCCGTTCGGGTTATAGAGCCGGTAGGCATTTCACTCCATCGTGTACTGGGTAGTGCCTACTTCATGACTGAACGACCGCTGCTCCTGCTGGACGTGGATGGCCCGCTCAACCCCTTCCGGTCCCTCTCCGCCGGCCTGCGCGGCTACACCAGCCACCGCATGCGCCCCGACGTCTGGCTGTCCTACCGCGACCCCGAATCCCGCCGGGCCCGGCGCGGCGTCCGGGTACGCCTGCACCCCTCCCACGGCGCCCGCCTGCTGGCCCTGCCCTTCGACATCGCCTGGGCCACCGCCTGGACGCACCAGGCCAACACCCTGATCGCCCCGCACATCGGCCTGCCCGGCGACCTCCCCGTCGTCGACTGGCCGGAGCTCTTCGTCCGCGACCCGGACGGACTCTCCTGGAAGACCCGCCACCTCAGCGGCTGGGCGGCCGGCCGGCCCTTCGCCTGGGTCGACGACATGATCACCGCCCAGGACCGGGCCTGGATCCGCGACCATCACCCGGCCCCCGCCCTGCTGTTGCGCGTCCTGCCGCGCCACGGCCTGCGCGAACGCGACTTCGCCGAACTGTCCTCCTGGGCGGCCGGGATCAGCCCCGCAGGGCGCTGACCGGGTCCGGGGACGGCCTGCCCGTGGGCCACCAGTCGTCCGTCCCGGGACGGCACTCGTAGGCGTACCAGAGGCCCTCGCGGCCCAGCCGGAGCTGGCGGGTGCGGTCGGTGAGGCGGTTGCGGTCGGGGCGGAAGGAGCCCAGCCCGGCGGCGAGGAGCAGGGGACGGGCCCGGTCGAAGGGGCCGGCCGGCGGGTCCCACGGCTCGTCGAGGACGGTGAGCGCGGGCAGGCCGCCCTGCCGCCAGGCGGCGGCCGCCCGGGCCAGGTCGGTGGTGGTCCGCCCGGTGGCCCGGGCCAGGTCGCGGTAGAGGGTGCGGGCGGCGCCGGTGAGACCGGCCGTGGGATGCGCGGAGGCCAGCCGGACCGCGTCCTGCCACAGCCCCAGCCCACCGATCGGGTCCTCGCCGGTGGTGAGCAGGGCCAGGGCGCGGGCCGCGGCGTCGCCCGCGAGCTGCTCCAGGGCGAGCGGGTCGGGGGCGGCCGGGTCGGACGGGTAGGCGGGCGGCGGCCCCGCCGCGGCGGGCGGGGCGAGCGGCGCGGGCAGCGGGGGCCGGGCCGGGCCGGCCAGCGCCGCCCGGGCCGGGACGCCGGGGAAGTCCGGTACGGCGTCGGGCCGCTCCCGCGCGGCGTGAGCGGCGCTACGCCGGGCGAGGTCGTCGAGGAGCTCCCGCTCGCCCCGGCCGCGCAGGAGCAGCAGGACGAACGGGTCGGCGTCGAGGAGGCGGGCGGCCCGGTAGCAGAGGGCCGCCGCGTGCTTGCAGGGCGGCCGCGCCGGGTCCGGGCAGGAGCAGCGCGCCCCGAGCTCTCCCGCACGCGGCAGGATCCGCTCGGCCAGGGACCGCGGGACCTCCCGCTCCAGGAGCGCCGCCAGCGCGGCGGGATCCGCCGCCACCGCCTCCAGCACCTCGGCCCACTCGGCGTCCCCGAAAGCGGTCAGCGCCAGCTCGGTGCGGTAGGGCCGGGCCCGGCTGCCCCGGACGTAGGCCACGATCCGGCCGGGGGTGACCGTGACCGCGTCGACATGGCCCTCGTCGGCGTACGTACGGCCGCGGGCCAGGCGTGCCGGGTCCGGTGCGCGCTCTTCCAGGGCGCGTACCCAGGCCCGGCCCCACCAGGTCACGGTCTCCGCCCCGGCGGGCACGGTCTCGAAGGTGCGGCGGCGGTCGTCCCGCGCGGTGATCATGCGGGCCTCCGCAGGGAGACGAGGTCGGCCAGCTGCCGGTCGGTGAGTTCGGTCAGGGCGGTTTCGCCGGTGCCGAGAACGGCGTCGGCGAGGGCGCGTTTGGTTTCGAGGAGTTCGGCGATGCGGTCCTCGACGGTGCCTTCGGCGATGATGCGGTGGACCTGGACGGGCTGGGTCTGGCCGATGCGGTAGGCGCGGTCGGTGGCCTGCTCCTCGACGGCGGGGTTCCACCAGCGGTCGTAGTGGATGACGTGGCCGGCGCGGGTGAGGTTGAGGCCGGTTCCGGCGGCTTTGAGGGAGAGCAGGAAGACGGGGACCTCGCCGGACTGGAAGCGGTCGACGAGTTCCTCCCGGCGAGGCACGGGGGTGCCGCCGTGGAGGAGCTGGGTGGGGATGTTCCGGGCGGCGAGGTGGCGTTCGAGGATGCGGGCCATGGTCACGTACTGGGTGAAGACCAGCACCGAGCCGCCCTCGGCCAGGATGGTGTCCAGCAGTTCGTCGAGCAGGGCGAGCTTCCCCGAGCGGTGCGGGATGCGCGGCTCGGCTTCCCGCAGGTACTGGGCGGGGTGGTTGCAGATCTGCTTGAGCGAGGCCAGCAGCTTCATGATCATGCCGCGCCGTTCGATGCCCTCGCTCCCCTCGATCACCGCCATCGCCTCCTCCACCGCCGCCTGGTAGAGGGAGACCTGCTCCCGGGTCAGGGCCACCGGGTGGTCGGTCTCCGTCTTCGGCGGCAGCTCGGGCACGATCCCCGGGTCGGACTTCCTGCGCCGCAGCAGGAAGGGGCGTACGAGCGCGGCCAGCCGGGCGACGGCCGCCTCGTTGCCCCCGTCCTCCTCCTGCTGGTGCTCCACCGGGCGGGCGTGGCGGGCGCGGAAGGTGGTGAGCGGGCCGAGCAGTCCGGGTGTGGTCCAGTCGAGGAGGGCCCACAGCTCGGAGAGGTTGTTCTCCACCGGGGTGCCGGTCAGCGCCACCCGGGCCGGGGCCGGGATCGTGCGCAGCGCCTTCGCGGTCGCGGAGTGCGGGTTCTTGACGTGCTGGGCCTCGTCGGCGACGACCAGGCCCCAGCTCTGGGCGGCCAGCCGCGCGGCCGAGGCGCGCATGGTCCCGTAGGTGGTCAGGACGAAGCCGCCCTCCAGGGAGTCCAGACTGCGCTCGCCGCCGTGGAAGCGGCGCACCGGGGTGCCGGGCGCGAACCTCTCGATCTCCCGCTGCCAGTTCCCCAGCAGCGACGCCGGACACACCACCAGCGTCGGCTCCGGACGGGCCCGGTGCAGGTGCAGCGCGATCAGCGTGACCGTCTTGCCCAACCCCATGTCATCCGCCAGACAACCCCCCAGCCCCAGCGAGGTCATCAGGTCCAGCCAGGCCAGCCCCCGCGACTGGTAGTCCCGCAACGTCGCCTTCAGCCCCGCCGGAGCCGGCACCGGCGCCCACTCGCCCGTCAGCCGGTCCCGCAGTGCCGCGAGCGCCCCCACGGGAACGGCCTCCACCGGTTCTCCGTCGACCTCCGCCGTCCCCGTCAGGACGGTGGCCAGCGCGTCGACCGGGTCCAGCAGCCCCAACTCCCGCTTGCGGGCCTTGCGCACGAGCTCCGGATCGACCCGCACCCACTGGTCGCGCAGCCGCACCACCGGCCGGTGGGCCTGGGCGAGGGCGTCCATCTCGGAGGGGGTGAGCCGGTCGCCGCCCAGCGCGAGCTCCCAGGAGAACGCGAACAGCCCGGCGGCGTCGAAGAACGCGGTGCCGTCGGTGGCGGAACCGGGCGCGGCCTGCCGCACCACGGCGGTCGCGGTGAGGGTACGGGCGAGCTCGCGCGGCCAGCGCACCACGACCCCGGCCCGCTCCAGCCGGGTCGCGGCGGTGCCGAGGAGGTCTTCGAGCTCCGGGTCGGACAGCGCGAGGGCGTCGGGCACGGGCTGGTCGAGCAGGCGCAGCAGCGGCGGCCAGACCCGGCCGGCCCGGCGCAGCGCCAGTACTGCGTCGATCCGGGCGCGCGGCCCGAACCCGGCCGCGGCGGCCCCGGCCCACAGCTGTGCGGCGTCCGTCACCAGGGTCGGGTCGGCGAGGCTGTGCACCTGGACCACGGCGGCCCCGGCGCGGCGGACGTCCTCCGGCTCGGCCTCGTCGAAGAGCCGGGACGCGGTCAGGTCGAGCCGCAGGGAGATCCCCACCCCGGCATCGGCGCCGGCGGCGACCTGCGCGGCCCACTCCTGTATCCCGGGCACCCGCTGCGGTTCCGCCGCGGCGAACGGCGGCCCGGCGGCGAACGGCGCGGCCGGGGTGCGGGGCAGGGTGTCGGCGACGGCGTCGAGGAAGGCCCGCACCAGGGCCTGGGGCTCGGGGAGCGTCAGGGGGCGGCGCCCGGCGAGCGGGGTGGCATGGCCCTCGCAGGGGAGGGCGGCGGCGACGGCGCGCAGGTGGCCGACGTCATCGGCGTCGAGGGGGCCGGCCCGCCACGCGTCGACGCCCTCGGGGGTGAGCCCGGGCAACAGGCGGCCGCGCGCGGCGAGGGACAGCGCCTGCACGGCGGCGGTGCCCCAGGCACGGGTGGCGGGATGGGAGGCGGGGCTGCGGGCGGCCCGGACCAGCAGGGGCAGGGCCTCGGACACGGACAGGGTCACGGCGGGCACGGTGCGGGTACGGACCCCGGAGCCGTGCGGCCGCACCACCTGGAACGGCTGCGGGGTGCCGGCGCCTTCGGGCAGCGGCTCCCCCTCGGGGCACCAGAAGGCGACCCGCCCCTCCCGGGGGACGGCCGCGGGCAGGAAGACGGCGGCCCGGCGCAGCAACCACTGCTGCGGCGACTGCGGCGACTGCGGCAACTGCGACGCCTGCGACGGCTGCGTGGTCACGGGAATCCCCCTCCCTGGTGCTCGGCCCCGCCCGGTCCTGGCGGTTCCCCTGCTGCCGAGTCTAGGCGCGGCCACTGACAACAGCCTCTGACCTGCGCATACGGCGGTCGCCGCGACAGGTGCGACGATGGAGGGGAGGCTCCGTCAGGGCGAGGCGATGACGATGCGTACCGGGAACGAACCGCTGACCGCCCGCAGCCCGCTGCGGCTGCGGTTCTGGCTCAGCCTGTGGGGGCTGCTCTGGGCCGCCGCCGGGGCGGCCGCGTTCTGCCTGGCCGGGCGGCCCGGCTGGGCCGCGGCCTGCGCGGCGCTGGCGGTGCTGGCCGCCGTGGACCTGGCCGTCGTGGTGCGCCACATCCACCAGGGCCCGCACTACCAGCCGGGCCGGGACGTCCCCCCGTACGAACCGCCGCGCAGCCGCTGACGCCCCGGACCGCCGCCCCCCCCCGGAGCGGGCGGACCCGTCAGCCCTCGAAGCGGGCCGCCGCCAGGTACTCGGGCTGCGGGTCGAGGGCGGCGGCGAGCCGGAAGTGGCGTCGGGCCTGCTCGGGCCGGCCGGCGCGCTGGTGGGTGCGGGCCAGGGCGAAGTGGGCGAAGGCGTTGTCCGGCTCCCGCTCCAGCACCAGCTCGAACTCCAGCTGCGCGGGCCGCAGCTGGGCCGCGGCGAAGAACGCCCGGGCCCGCAGCAGCCGGGCCGCGGTGTTCTCGGGATGGGCGGCTATGACGGAGTCGAGCAACCGGACGGCGCCGCGCGGGTCCCGGGCCGCGAGGAGCTGCTCGGCGGCCCGGTAGTCGATGACGTGCGTCTCCGGGCTCGGGGGGCCGGAGGGCTCCCGCGGGGACGGCGGTGTGGGCATGGTGTCGGGCACAGTGTGTCTCCTTCCCTCTGCGCACGCCCTCAACGCGCGTCCGCGCCACGGTTGTTCCCCGTCACGGCACGGCCGCGTTCCGCTACCGGGCGGCGGCCCGGGCGGTGAGTTCCCGCCAGACCCCGCGCACCTGGGGCTCCAGCGCCTCCAGCGGGCCGTCGTTGTCGATCACCAGCGTGGCCACCGCCAGCCGCTGTTCCCGGGTGGCCTGCGCGGCCATGCGGGAGCGGGCCTCCTGCTCGGTCATCCCGCGCAGTGCGGTGAGCCGGGCGAGCTGGGTCCCGGGCGCCGCGTCCACGACGACGACCAGGTCGTACAGCGGCGCGAGCCCGTTCTCCGTGAGGAGCGGGACGTCGTGGACCACGATCGCGTCGGGCCCCGCGGCCCCTTCCAGCTCGGCGGACCGGGCCCCGACCAGCGGGTGCACGATCGCGTTCAGGGTGGCGAGCTTCTCGGGGTCGGCGAAGACGATCGCCCCCAGCTTCGGCCGGTCCAGCGACCCGTCGGCGCTCAGCACGGACTCCCCGAAGGCCTCCACCACGGCCGCGAGGCCCGGCGTACCGGGTTCCACGACCTCCCGCGCGATCCGGTCGGCGTCCACGACGACCGCCCCGTACCCCGCCAGCAGCCGCGAGACCTCGCTCTTGCCGGCACCGATTCCGCCTGTCAGGCCCACCTTCAGCATGTCCAGCACCCTAGCGTCCCGCCCCCGGACGGCCATGGCCGCGTCCCCCGGCTCCGCTACGCCTCGCCCTCGCGCTCCGCGAGGAACCGCTCGAACTCGCGGCCGATCTCGTCGGCCGTCGGGATCTCGGCCGGCTCGGCGATCATGTTGCCGCGGGTCTCGGCGCCGGCGGCCGCGTCGTACTGGTGCTCCAGCCCCTGGACCAGGCTGACGAGTTCCTCGTCGCCCTCGCGGATCTGGCGGTCGATCTCCGTCTGGGTGCGGTGCGCCTCGGTGCGCAGGGCGTGCGCGACGGCCGGCAGGACCAGGCCGGTCGCGGCCGTGATCGCCTCCAGCGCGGTGAGCGCCGCGTCCGGGTAGGGGGAGCGGGCGACGTAGTGGGGGACGTGCGCCGCGACGCCGAGCACGTCGTGCCCGGCCTGGCCGAGGCGGAACTCGACCAGCGATTCCGCGCTGCCGGGGACCTGCGCCTCGTCGAAGGGGCTGCGGTGTCCGGGCATGAGGTCGGTGCGGTTGCCGTGCGGGGTGATGCCGACGGGCCGGGTGTGCGGGACGCCCATGGGGATGCCGTGGAAGTTGACCGAGAGCCGGACGCCGAGCCGCTCGACGATCTGGCGGACGGCGACGGCGAAGCGCTCCCACTCCACGTCCGGCTCGGGGCCGGACAGGAGCAGGAAGGGCGCGCCGGTGGCGTCCTGCACGAGGCGGACCTCCAGCCGGGGCTCCTCGAACTCGCTCCAGTGGTCGCGCTGGAAGGTCAGCAGGGGCCGGCGGGCCCGGTAGTCGACGAGCCGGTCCGCGTCGAAGCGGGCGACCACCTGGTGGGGCAGGGTGTCGAGGAGCCGCTCGACGATCTGCTCCCCGGTCTCGCCGGCGTCGATGTACCCCTCGAAGTGGTAGAGCATGACCAGTCCGGCCGAGTCCTGGGCGAGTGCCAGGTCGGCCACCGCCAGACCCTTGGCGTCCCATTCGTACAGACCCTGTGGATCAAGCACCCTCACCACTCCTCCCTCTCGCCGTGTTCTCTCCACAGAACGTCCAAGGACGCCCGGCCATTCCCCAGTTGGGAGGGAAACGCGACGAGGCCCGTCCCCCGAAGGGGACGGGCCTCGCCGTTCAGCTCACCTCACGCCGGAGCGTGGAGCACTCGCTGCGCTGCGATCAGCTCTGGCCGCCGGCCAGCTTCTCGCGGAGCGCGGCCAGGGCCTCGTCGGACGCCAGGGCGCCGGAGGTCTCGTCCGCACCCTCGGAGGAGTAGGAGCCACCGGAGATGCCCGCACCGGCGTTGCCACCGGCGACCGGGGCGGTCTCGCCCGCGGCGGCAGCGGCCTCGTCGGCCTCGCGGCTCTTGATGACCTGCGCCTGGTGCTGCTCGAAGCGGACCTGCGCCTCGGCGTACTGGCGCTCCCACGTCTCGCGCTGGGTCTCGTAACCCTCGAGCCAGTCGTTGGTCTCGGGGTCGAAGCCCTCGGGGTAGATGTAGTTGCCCTGGTCGTCGTAGGACGCGGCCATGCCGTACAGGGTCGGGTCGAACTCGACCGACGCCGGGTCGGCACCGAAGGACTCGTTGGCCTGCTTGAGGGACAGCGAGATCCGGCGACGCTCCAGGTCGATGTCGATGACCTTGACGAAGATCTCGTCGTTGACCTGGACGACCTGCTCCGGGATCTCCACGTGGCGCTCGGCCAGCTCGGAGATGTGGACCAGACCCTCGATGCCCTCGTCCACGCGGACGAACGCACCGAACGGAACCAGCTTGGTGACCTTACCCGGGACGACCTGGCCGATCTGGTGGGTCCGGGCGAACTGCTGCCACGGGTCCTCCTGCGTCGCCTTCAGCGACAGGGAGACGCGCTCGCGGTCCATGTCCACGTCGAGGACCTCGACGGTGACTTCCTGACCGACCTCGACGACCTCGGACGGGTGGTCGATGTGCTTCCAGGACAGCTCGGAGACGTGCACGAGGCCGTCGACGCCGCCCAGGTCCACGAACGCACCGAAGTTGACGATCGAGGAGACGACGCCGGAGCGGACCTGACCCTTCTGCAGGGTGGTGAGGAACGTCTGGCGGACCTCGGACTGGGTCTGCTCCAGCCAGGCACGGCGGGACAGGACCACGTTGTTGCGGTTCTTGTCCAGCTCGATGATCTTGGCTTCGAGCTCCTTGCCCACGTAGGGCTGGAGGTCGCGGACGCGACGCATCTCGACCAGGGAGGCCGGGAGGAAGCCGCGGAGGCCGATGTCGAGGATGAGACCACCCTTGACGACCTCGATGACGGTACCGGTGACGATGCCGTCTTCTTCCTTGATCTTCTCGATCGTGCCCCAGGCACGCTCGTACTGAGCGCGCTTCTTGGACAGGATCAGGCGGCCTTCCTTGTCCTCCTTCTGGAGAACCAGGGCCTCGATCTCGTCACCGACCTTGACGACCTCGTTCGGGTCGACGTCGTGCTTGATCGAGAGCTCGCGGCTCGGGATCACGCCTTCCGTCTTGTAACCGATGTCGAGCAGGACCTCGTCCCGGTCGACCTTCACGATGACGCCGTCGACGATGTCGCCGTCGTTGAAGTACTTGATCGTCTCGTCGATCGCGGCCAGGAAGGCTTCCGCGTTACCGATGTCGTTGACCGCTACCTGCGGAGTGGTGGTGGCGGTGGTCTCGGTGCTGCTCGTCATGTGGGAAAGGGCTCCGGTTACGGACAGAAAGTCGTAGGTACTGCTACGCCGGGAGCCCTTATCGGCATCTGCCGATGAAGCCGGACAGCCAAGGAAGCCCATCCCCCGCAAGGGGTAGGGGCCTCGAAAACCGAGGGGACATTCAACAGATGCAAGCGCAGCCTGCTATGTCTGAGGAGCACAGGCTCGCAGCGCAACTTGTAGCATACGGGGGCAGCCGGACAGGGTCAATGCGCGAAGGCGCACACCGCGGGCGGATCACCGCATAACCGGCACAATTCATGGGCGGGAACGCCCTGATGAGCGATCCGCACGAACTTTCAGCCGTCCGGGTGCATACCAGCCATCCGCAGACTACGACGACGGGCCCCATGAACCAAGAGGACTACGCCCCCGAAGACGCGCCCGGGGACGAGGACGCGTACGAGGACGACGCCGAGGCCACCCGGCGCGAGGCCGGGGAGGCGGAGAGCAGCCGCGCCAGCCGGGGCTGGTGGGACCGCAACGCCGACGAGTACCAGAGCGAGCACGGCGCGTTCCTCGGCGACGACCGCTTCGTCTGGGGGCCCGAGGGCCTGGACGAGGAGGACGCCGCGCTCCTGGGCCCGGCCGCCTCCCTCAAGGGCAAGGACGTCCTGGAGATCGGCGCCGGCGCCGCCCAGTGCTCGCGCTGGCTGGCCGCGCGGGGCGCCCGCCCGGTGGCCCTGGACCTCTCGCACCGCCAGCTCCAGCACGCCCTGCGCATCGGCGGGGAGGTCCCCCTCGTCGAGGCCGACGCCGGTCGGCTGCCCTTCCGCGACGCCGCCTTCGACCTGGCCTGCTCCGCCTACGGGGCCGTCCCCTTCGTCGCCGACCCCGTAGGCGTCATGCGCGAGGTGCACCGGGTGCTGCGTCCGGGCGGGCGCTGGGTCTTCTCCGTCACCCATCCGCTGCGCTGGGCCTTCCCCGACGAGCCGGGCCCCGAGGGGCTCTCGGTGTCCGCCTCCTACTTCGACCGGACCCCGTACGTCGAGCAGGACGAGCAGGGCCGCGCGGTCTACGTCGAGCACCACCGCACCCTCGGCGACCGGGTCCGGGACGTGGTCGCGGGCGGCTTCCGGCTGCTGGACCTGGTGGAGCCGGAGTGGCCGGAGTGGAACACCCAGGAGTGGGGCGGCTGGTCCCCGCTGCGCGGCAACCTGATCCCGGGCACGGCGATCTTCGTCTGCGAGAGGGACTGATCCCTTGACCTCCGCGCTCCGCCGGTCCGCCCTCGACGCCCTTCCCGTACGCGAGGCCGTGCCCGCCCTGCTGGCGGCGCTCGACGGCCACGGCACGGCCGTGCTGTGCGCCCCGCCGGGCACCGGCAAGACCACCCTGGTCCCCCTGGTGCTCGCCGGGCTGGCGGGCGGGGGCCCGCGGCGGCGGGTGATCGTCGCCGAGCCCCGCCGGATCGCCGCCCGGGCGGCGGCGCGGCGGATGGCCTGGCTGCTGGGCGAGGCGGTCGGGGAGTCGGTGGGCTTCACGGTGCGCGGGGAGCGGCTCGCGGGCCCTTCCACCGTGGTGGAGGTGGTGACCACCGGGGTGCTGCTCCAGCGGCTCCAGCGCGACCAGGAGCTGGCCGGGGTGGACGTGGTGGTCCTGGACGAGTGCCACGAGCGGCACCTGGACGCCGACACCGTCGCCGCCTTCCTGCTGGACGTGCGCGAGACCCTGCGGCCGGAGCTGCGCCTGGTCGCGGCCTCGGCGACGACGGACGCGGCGGGCTGGTCGCGGCTGCTGGGCGACGCGCCGGTGGTGGAGGCCGCGGGGGTCTCGTACCCGGTGGAGACGGTGTGGGCGCCGCCGGCCCGGCCGGTGCGGCCGCCGCACGGCATGAGGGTGGATCCGGCGCAGCTGGCGCACGTGGCCTCGGTGGTGCGGCGGGCGCTGGCGGAACGTTCCGGCGATGTGCTGTGCTTCCTGCCCGGCGTGGGCGAGATCGCCCGGGTGGCCGGGCAGCTGGCCGGGGTGGACGCGGCGGTGCTCCAGGTCCACGGCCGGGCGCCGGCGGCGGTGCAGGACGCGGCGCTGACGGCCGCACCGCACCGACGGGTGATCCTTTCGACGGCGGTCGCGGAGTCGAGCCTGACGGTGCCGGGCGTACGGGTGGTCGTGGACTCGGGGCTGGCCCGTGAGCCGCGCGTGGACCACGCGCGGGGGCTGGGCGCGCTGGCGACCGTACGGGCCTCGCGCGCGGCGGGCCGCCAGCGGGCGGGGCGGGCCGGGCGCGAGGCGCCGGGCACGGTGTACCGGTGCTGGGCGGAGGCGGAGGACGGGCGGCTGCCGGCCTTCCCCTCCCCCGAGATCCGGATCGCGGACCTGGCGCGGTTCGCGCTCCAGGCCGCCTGCTGGGGCGACCCCGCCGCGTCGGGGCTCGCGCTGCTGGACCCGCCGCCGGCCGGGGCGATGGCCGCGGCCCGGGAGGTGCTGTCGGTGGTCGGCGCGGTGGACGCGGCCGGGCGGCCGACGCCCCGGGGGCTGCGGATGGCCCGGCTGGGCCTGCACCCGAGGCTGGCGCGGGCGCTGCTGGACGGGGCGGGGGCGCTGGGCGCGCGGCGGGCGGCGGAGGTCGTGGCGCTGCTGAGCGAGGAGGCCCCGCGGGAGTACGGCGACGACCTCGCGGCCGCCTGGCGGTCGGCCCGCCGTGGCGGCGACGCGTACGCGTCCCGCTGGCGTGCGGAGACGGCCCGCCTGGAGCGCGCCCTGGGCCCCGCCGGCGGCGGGGCCGCACCTCCGGCCTCGCCGGCGTTCGAGGCGCGGGGGTCCGGGGCGCAGCGCCGGGGAACGGCCGACGACGACGCCGCGCTGGTCGCGGCCCTGGCGTTTCCCGAGCGGGTGGCGAAGGCCAAGGGCTCGGGGAGCTTCCTCATGGTCTCCGGGACGGGGGCCGAGGTCGCGGAGGGGTCCGGGCTGCGGCACGCGGGCTGGCTCGCGGTGGCCGTCGCCGACCGGCCCCCGCACGCCGCGTCGGCGCGCGTCCGGCTGGCCGCGGTGCTCGACGAGGACACCGCCCGGGCCGCCGCCGCGCACCTGCTGGCCTCCGGTGAGGAGGTCCGCTGGGAGGGCGGGGACGTGGTGGCCCGGGCCGTCGAGCGGCTCGGGGCGGTCCAGCTGGTGGAGCGCCCGCTGCGTGACCCCGACCCGGCGCTCGTGCGGGCCGCCCTGCTGGACGGGCTGCGCGACGAGGGGGTCGGCCTGCTGCGCTGGTCCCCCGACGCGGTCTCCCTGCGCGCCCGCCTCGGCTTCCTGCACCGTACGCTCGGCGGCGCCTGGCCGGACGTGGCGGACGACGCGGCGCTCGTGGCGCGGGCGGACGACTGGCTGGAGCCGGAGCTGTCGCGGGCCCGCCGCCGCGCCGACCTGGGCCGGATCGACGCCGGTCAGGCCCTGAACCGGCTGCTGCCCTGGGCCACCGGGGAGGCGGTCCGGCTGGACGAGCTGGCCCCGGAGCGGATCGAGGTGCCGAGCGGGTCCCGGATCCGGGTGGACTACTCCGCCGAGCAGCCGGTGCTGGCGGTCAAGCTCCAGGAGCTGTTCGGGCTGGCCGAGACGCCCCGGGTGGCGGGTGTCCCCGTACTCGTGCACCTGCTGTCGCCGGCCGGGCGGCCCGCCGCCGTCACCGCCGACCTCGCCTCCTTCTGGCAGGGCGGCTACCGGGCGGTGCGGGCCGAGCTGCGCGGGCGCTACCCGAAGCATCCGTGGCCCGAGGACCCGGCGACGGCCGAGCCGACCCGGCACACGAACGCCCGGCTCAGGGGCCGCTGACCGGGGCGCCCGGGGCCCGGCGGCCCCGGGCCTCCAGCCAGAGGGCGGCCGCGAGGAGCGCGAGGCCGGCGAGGGCGAGGCCGGCCGGGGCGTAGGTGTGGAGCGCGAGGACCTTCGTACGGTTGGCGGCGACGAGGTCGCGGGTGTACTTCGCGTAGTCCTCGCGCATCGTGACGTGCCCGGCGAAGGCGGTGAGCCGGCCTTCGGGGGCGCTCGCCGCGATGCCGCCGCGCATCTCCTGCCGGATGTCCTGCTCGGCGTTGACGGGCGCGCCGGTCACCGGGTCGACCCAGAAGCGGGCCGTGACCGTGTACCAGAGGGTGGTTCCGGTGGTCTGCTCGATGGTCGCCGGGTCGATGCCCTCGATCGGCATCTTCTTCGGCATGGGGACCTTGGTCCAGGGGACGGTCTGCTCGAAGTAGTAGACGTCCATGCCCCGGTAGGTGCGGGGGCCGGCGTAGTGGATCGGCGAGGAGGTCCGGGTCTGGGCGTCGAAGTAGAGGTAGTCGCGCGGCTCGGTGAAGAAGGGCCACTTGAATTCGATGCCCTCGCGCCGGACGGGGTCCCCGTCGACCATCTCGCCGGTGGCGTGCACCGGGTCCTGGGTGTGCGCGTCGAAGATGTAGCGCTCCGGGATCCGGGAGACCATCCTGCCGTCCGGGCCCATGATGTAGGTGAGGGTGTCCCAGACGACGACGTCCTTGCCCGCGTCGGCCTCGATCTCCCGGGATGCCTCGACGTTGCCCTTGAGGGTCTGGACGATGGTGACCTTGTCGACCTTCTTGGGCTGCATCCCGCCGGTGTAGTCGAGGAGGGTGGCGTCCTTGGCCTCCAGGACCACCGCCTGGTACTGGTTCGGCGGGATCTTGGCCAGGCGGGGGTACGCGTACCAGCGCAGCAGTGGTGCGAGGGCTGCGCAGAAGACGGCGAAGGCAAGCAGGACGAGGCTCGCTCTGCGTCGCACGGCCGGACCTCCTTACTCCTGTCCGGGCGCGGGGGGCGCGGTGGTGAGCAGGGGCCGGGGCGAGGTCCTGCCTTCGGGCGCCCCGAACGCCGTGACGGCGAGGACGAGGGCCAGCGCGGCGGCCAGCCCGACGGCGGCGGCGACGAGTGCGCGCACGGCGGGGCCTCCCTGGATCTGATGGGTCGTCAGGGAGGCGTACCGTAGCAACGCGGGGGTCAGATGAGAACCGTCGGGCGCTCCCGTGCGCTAGGGAGTGGCGGTGACGGGCTTCGGGAGGCGGACGGCGCGGGGGGCGCGGCCGTCTTCGTCGGCTTCGGGGAGGCCGAGGGGCTCGGGGTGGCGCTCGGCTTCGGGGTCGGCGTGGGGGTGGGCGTGGGCTTGGGCGTGGGGGTGGAGCTCGGCTTCGGGGTCGGCGTGGGGGTGGGCGTGGGCGTGGGGGTCTGAGAGGGGCTGGGCGTGGGGGTCGGCGTCGGCGTGGGGGTCGGCTTCGGCGTCGGCGTCGGCTTGGGAGTGGGGCTCGGGGTGGGCGTCGGGGTCGGCTTCGGGGCCGGGGTGCCCGGCACGGGGAGCGGGGCCGGGCCGGTGCCGTCCGGGACCTCGTGCGCGCCCTGGAGGTAGTACGCGTACCAGGACCGCACCGTCCGCAGGTACTCCGCCGACTGGTTGTACGAGAGCACGGCCCGGTCCAGGCCGTCGCCGGTCCTCAGGTCCCGGTGGCCCGCGCACAGGTAGCGTCCGGCCGCCAGGGCCGCGTCGTGGACGTTGTTGGGGTCGCGCCGGCCGTCGCCGTTGCCGTCCTGGCCCCACGCCGCCCACGTGGACGGGATGAACTGCATCGGGCCGACGGCCCGGTCGTGGCGGGCGTCGCCGTCGTAGGCGCCGCCGTCGGTGTCGGCGATGTCCGCGAAGCCGTTGCCGTCGAGCACGGGTCCCAGGATCGGCCGCAGGGTCGTCCCGTTCGCGTCCACCCGGCCGCCCCCGGCCTGCCCGGACTCCACCTTTCCGATCGCCGCGAGGAGTTGCCAGCGCAGCCCGCACCCGGGGTCGTCCGCGCCCACCCGCTGCTCGGCCCGCCGGTACGCGGCGAGCACGCTCGCCGGTATGCCCTGCGCGCCCTCCCCCACCGGCTGCGCCAGTGCCGCCGCGGCCGCCGGCGCCGACGCGGCCTCCGGCTGGGCCGCGGGGGCCGCCGCCTCGCCGTCCGGCAGGAGCGCGGCCGGCGGTGCGGGGCTGTCCAGCGGCGGGAGTTCGGTGAAGTACGACGAGTCCCCGCCCGCGCCCGACGCGGCGGCGGGCGGCTGCGCGGCGCCCTCCCCGGCCGCCGCGATCCGCTCCGGGCCGGCGACCGCCGGGCCCTGGGAGGCCGTCATCGCGGCGGCGACCAGCGCCGATACCAGTGCCGCGGCCGCGCCCCGGCGCAGACCGCGTCCGAATATTCGTGCCGACATGAGCGGGAACCCTCCACTGGATGTCCGAACGTCCGCGTGACCCTACGTCAACTCCCTGCACACGGCACGCACTCCGGGCCCGACATTCACCACATCCCCACGAGCCTGCGCAGGTCACGCATACTGTCCGGACATCGGCTACTTCCGGGAGGCTCCGTGCCGTTCACTCTCAGCCACGCGGCCGCCGTGCTTCCGGCCATCCGCCGTTCGGGCCGCGCGCGGGGGCCGCTGGTCGCCTCGGCGCTGGTGCTGGGATCGTTCGCACCGGACTCCTTCTTCTTCGCGGACGCCGTCGTCGGGGGCCTCATGGGCTACGGCGACTTCGCCCACTCGCTCCTCGGCGTGCTCACCGCGGACGCCGCGCTCACCGCCGCCCTCACCGCGTGCTGGCTGCTGCTGCGCGAACCGCTGCTCGCGCTGCTGCCGTCCGCCGGGCGCGGCCGCGTCCACGCCTTCGTCCGCGGCGAAAGCTGGCGCGGCCACCCGCTCCCCGCGCTCGCGCTCCGCTTCTACCTCTCGGCGGTCGCCGGCTCCCTGACCCACGTGGTCTGGGACAGCTTCACGCACGGCGGGCGCTGGGGCACCGAGGCCCTGCCGTGGCTCGCCCGGCCCCTCGCCCTCGGACTGCCCGCCTACACCCTCCTCCAGTACGGCACCTCCGCCGTCGCCGCCTGCGCCCTGCTCTGGTTCACGGTGAGCGCCCTGCGCGGGCTGCCGGCCCGGCCCGCGCCGCCGTCGGTGCCGGTGCTCGGCCGGGCGGAGCGGTGGGGGGCGCTGCTCCTGATCGCCGCCTGCACGGCGGCCGGGATCACCCTGCGGGTGCTGCGCTTCTTCACCTTCCACGACCGGATCCGAAGCCCCCTCGACATCATCCCGACCGTCTGCTTCGGGGCGGGCGGCGGACTCGTGGTGGGCCTCCTGCTGTACGGGGCCCTGGTGCGGCTGCGCCACCGCCCCGACCGGGACGACGCCCGCCCGGACCGCGAAACGCGGACGCCCGTCCCCGCCGCATAGGCGGGGACGGGCGCCGGGGCACGCCGTCGGGGTCAGTGCGCGGCGGACTCCCAGTCGCCGCCCACGCCCACGGACACGTCCAGCGGGGCCCGCAGCTCGACGGCCGCGCCCATCTCGCGGCGCACCAGCTCCTCGACCCGCTCCCGCTCGCCGGGGGCGATCTCCAGGACGATCTCGTCATGGACCTGGAGCAGCATCCGCGAGGCCAGACCCTCTTCGGCCAGGGCCCGGTCCACCCGCAGCATCGCCACCTTGACGATGTCGGCGGCGGTGCCCTGGATCGGGGCGTTCAGCGCCATCCGCTCGGCGGCCTCGCGGCGCTGGCGGTTGTCGCTGTTGAGGTCGGGCAGGTAGCGGCGGCGCCCGAAGACGGTGGCCGTGTATCCGGTGGCCCGCGCCTCGTCGACCACCCGCTGGAGGTAGTCGCGGACCCCGCCGAACCGCTCGAAGTACGTCTCCATCAGACCGCGCGCCTCGGCCGGCTCGATGTTCAGCTGCTGGGAGAGGCCGAAGGCGGACAGCCCGTACGCCAGACCGTAGGACATGGCCTTGATCTTGCGGCGCATCTCGGCGTCGACCTGGTCGCGCTCGACGGAGAACACCTGGGAGGCGACGGTGGTGTGCAGGTCCTCACCGGAGGTGAACGCCTCCAGCAGGCCCTCGTCCTCGGAGAGGTGCGCCATGACGCGCAGCTCGATCTGGCTGTAGTCGGCGGTCATGAGGGATTCGAAGCCCTCGCCGACGACGAACCCCCGGCGGATGGCCCGGCCTTCGTCGGTGCGCACCGGCACGTTCTGCAGGTTGGGGTCGGTGGAGGACAGGCGGCCGGTCGCGGCGACGGTCTGGCTGAAGCTGGTGTGCACCCGGCCGTCGGCGCCGATCGTCTTGACGAGGCCCTCGACGGTGACGCGCAGCTTGGCCTGCTCCCGGTGGCGGAGCATGATCACCGGCAGTTCGTGGTCGGTCTGCGTGGCCAGCCAGGCCAGCGCGTCCGCGTCCGTGGTGTAGCCGGTCTTGGTCTTCTTCGTCTTCGGCAGGTCCAGCTCGCCGAAGAACACCTCCTGGAGCTGCTTGGGCGAGCCGAGGTTGAACTCATGCCCGACCGCCGCGTGCGCCTCCTTCACCGCCTGCTGCACGGCTCCGGCGAACTGCTGCTCCATCGCCTCCAGGTGGTCGCGGTCGGCGGCGATGCCCGCCCGCTCCATCCGGGCCAGCAGCTCCGAGGTGGGCAGCTCCATGTCGTGGAGCAGCTCCGTGGCGCCGACCTCCTCCAGCTTGCCGGTGAAGGCCTCGCCGAGGTCCAGGACGGCGCGGGCCTGCGCCATCAGGGCCTCCGCCTCGGCGGTCTCGTCGGCCCCGAAGGCCAGCTGGCCGTCGGCGGCGGCGGGCTGGAGCTCACGGTGCAGGTACTCGTTGGACAGCACGTCCAGCGCGAAGGAGCGACGGCCCGGCTTGACCAGGTAGGCGGCGAGCGCGGTGTCCATGGTGACGCCGGCCAGGCTCCAGCCGTGCTCGGGGAAGACCCGCATCAGGCCCTTGGCGTTGTGCACCACCTTGGGGCGCGCCGGGTCGGCGGCCCAGGCCGCGAAGGCCTGCTCATCGGCCTCGTCCAGCACGGACGGCTCGAACCAGGCGGCGGCCCCGCCGGCCGCGGCCAGCGCGACCTCGCTGACGTTCCCCTGGCCCAGCGCCCAGCTGTCCACGGTGGAGATGCCCAGCGGCCCGCCCGCGTGGGCGGCCAGCCACGGCGCCAGCTCGCCCGCGCCGATCACGGTCGCGTCCAGCTCCACGCCGGGGGCCGGAGCCGGGGCCTCCTCCTGCGCGGCGCCCGGGTCCACGGCGAGCAGCCGCTCGCGCAGCGAGGCGTTGCGGATCTCCAGTACGTCCAGCACGCCGGTGACGGCGGAGCGGTCGTACGGCAGGCGCACCAGGTCGCCCGCGGCCTTGGGCAGCTCGACGTCCTTGACCATCTCGGTCAGGACCCGGTTGAGCTTCACGGCCTCCAGGTGGTCGCGGAGGTTCTGCCCGGCCTTGCCCTTGACCTCCTCGGCCCGCTCCACCAGCTCCGCGAACGAACCGAACTGGTTGATCCACTTCGCCGCCGTCTTCTCGCCGACGCCCGGGATCCCCGGCAGGTTGTCGGACGGGTCACCGCGCAGCGCCGCGAAGTCCGGGTACTGCTGCGGGGTGAGCCCGTACTTCTCCACGACCTTCTCCGGCGTGAACCGGGTCAGCTCCGAGACACCCTTCGTCGGGTAGAGGACGGTCGTGTGCTCGGAGACCAGCTGGAAGGAGTCCCGGTCGCCGGTGACGATCAGGACGTCGAACCCGAGGGCCTCCGCCTGCGTCGCCAGCGTCGCGATCACGTCGTCGGCCTCGAACCCGTCGACCGCGAACCGCGGCACCTTCATCGCGTCCAGGAGCTCGCCGATCAGCTCGACCTGCCCCTTGAACTCGTCGGGGGTCTTCGAGCGGTTCGCCTTGTACTCGGGGAACTCCGTCGACCGCCACGTCTTGCGGGACACGTCGAACGCCACCGCGAAGTGCGTGGGCGCCTCGTCACGCAGGGTGTTCGCCAGCATCGACGCGAAGCCGTAGATGGCATTGGTCGGCTGGCCCGTCGCCGTCGTGAAGTTCTCCGCGGGCAGCGCGAAGAACGCCCGGTACGCCAGGGAGTGCCCGTCCATGAGCATCAGGCGCGGGCGGCCCGCTGCGGTCGTCTGGTCGGTCTTCTTCGATGCTGTCTCTGCCACGCCCCCGATCCTAGGCGCCCCCACCGACAAATCCGCCGTCGGCGATGTCGGCGGAGCGTGACAGGATCGGGGTGTACGAGAAAACTGCTCGAAGGGGAGCGACATGGCCACCAAGCCGCCCGCAGGTGATCCGGTACAGGACGCGCCGCACGTCGGACCCCCTGCGCACGCCGCGGCCGGCCTGCCCGCCATCGGCCACACCCTCAAGATCGCGAACGAGCAGATGGGCCCGGTCCGCACCGCGCGGACCCTCCTCAAGGTCAACCAGAAGAACGGCTTCGACTGCCCCGGCTGCGCCTGGCCCGAGGGCGACAAGCGGCACACCGCCGAATTCTGCGAGAACGGCGCCAAGGCCGTCGCCGAAGAGGCCACCCTGCGCCGCGTCACCCCCGCCTTCTTCGCCGAGCACCCCCTCGCCGAACTCGCCGGCCGCTCCGGCTACTGGCTCGGCCAGCAGGGCCGCATCACCCACCCCATGTACCTCCCCGAGGGCGGCGACCGCTACGAGGCCGTCAGCTGGCAGCGGGCCTTCGAGATCATCGCCGAGGAGCTGAACGCCCTCGCCTCCCCCGACGAGGCCGTCTTCTACACCTCGGGCCGCACCAGCAACGAGGCCGCGTTCCTCTTCCAGCTCTTCGCCCGCGAGTACGGCACCAACAACCTGCCGGACTGCTCCAACATGTGCCACGAGTCCTCCGGCTCCGCGCTCAGCGAGACCATCGGCATCGGCAAGGGCAGCGTCTCCCTCGAAGACCTCCACCAGGCCGAACTGATCATCGTCGCCGGCCAGAACCCGGGCACCAACCACCCCCGCATGCTCTCCGCCCTGGAGAAGGCCAAGCACGCCGGCGCGAAGATCATCTCGGTGAACCCGCTGCCCGAGGCCGGCATGGAGCGGTTCAAGAACCCCCAGACCCCTCTCGGCATGGTCAAGGGCACCCCCCTCAACGACCTGTTCCTCCAGATCCGCATCGGCGGCGACCAGGCCCTCTTCCGCCTCCTCAACAAGCTCGTCATCGAGACCGACGGCGCCCTCGACGAGGCCTTCATCCGCGAGCACACCCACGGCTACGACGACCTCGCCGCCGCCGCCAAGGAAGCCGACTGGGACGAGACCCTCAAGGCCACCGGCCTGACCCGCCCCGAGATCGAACGCGCCCTCGCGATGATCCTCGCCTCCCGGCGCACCATCGTCTGCTGGGCGATGGGCCTCACCCAGCACAAGCACGCCGTCGCCACCATCCGCGAGGTCGTCAACCTCCTCCTGCTCCGCGGCGACATCGGCCGCCCCGGCGCCGGCGTCTGCCCCGTCCGCGGCCACTCCAACGTGCAGGGCGACCGCACCATGGGCATCTTCGAACGCCCCGCCCCCGCCTTCCTCGACGCCCTCGACCGCGAGTTCTCCATCACCTCGCCCCGCGCCCACGGCTACGACGTCGTCCGCGCCATCGAAGCCCTGCGCGACGGCAAGGCCAAGGTCTTCTTCGCCATGGGCGGCAACTTCATCGGCGCCACCCCCGACACCGACGTCACCGAGGCCGCCATGCGGCGCGCCTCCCTGACCGTCCACGTCTCCACCAAGCTCAACCGCTCCCACGTGGTGACCGGCCGGCGCGCCCTGATCCTGCCCACCCTCGGCCGCACCGACAAGGACGTCCAGGCGACGGGCAAGCAGTTCGTCACCGTCGAGGACTCCATGGGCATGGTCCACGCCTCCCGCGGCAACCTCGCCCCCGCCTCCCCGCACCTGCTCTCCGAGCCCGCCATCGTCGCCCGCATGGCCCGCGCCGTCCTCGGCACCGCCTCCCGGACCCCCTGGGAGGACTTCGAAGCCGACTACGCCGCCATCCGCGACCGCATCGCCCGCGTCGTCCCCGGCTTCGAGGACTTCAGCGCCCGCGTCGCCCGCCCCGGCGGCTTCCGGCTCCCCCACGCCCCCCGCGACGAGCGCCGCTTCCCCACGAAGACCGGCAAGGCCAACTTCACCGCCGCCCCCGTCGAATACCCCGAGGTCCCGGCCGGCCGGCTGCTCCTGCAGACCCTGCGCAGCCACGACCAGTACAACACCACCATCTACGGCCTCGACGACCGCTACCGCGGCATCACCGGCGGCCGCCGCGTGGTCATGGTCCACCCCGAGGACGCCGCCGAGCTCGGCCTCGCCGACGGCTCCTACACCGACCTCGTCAGCGAGTGGAAGGACGGGGTCGAGCGCCGCGCCCCCGGCTTCCGCGTCGTCCACTACCCCACCGCCCGCGGCTGCGCCGCCGCCTACTACCCCGAGACCAACGTCCTGGTCCCCCTGGACTCCACCGCCGACACCAGCAACACCCCCGCCAGCAAGTCCGTCGTCGTGCGCTTCGAACCGGCCTGATAGAACGACCCCAGGACCAGATGGTTAACGATCGTTGACGAACGGAGCAGGCCCATGGCCGACGAGCAGCAGCACGCCGTGAAGTTCCCCCAGGAAGTCCTCGACGAGTACGCGGCCCTGGGCATAGACCTGCCCGCCCTGTTCTCCGCCGGCGCCCTGGGCGAGCGAATGGAGATCAGGATCCTGGAGGCCTCCGCCGACCGCGTCGTCGCCACGATGCCGGTCAAGGGCAACACCCAGCCCTACGGGCTGCTGCACGGCGGGGCCTCCGCCGTCCTCGCCGAGACCCTCGGCTCGGTCGGCGCCATGCTGCACGGCGGCAGCGGGAAGATCGCCGTCGGCGTCGACCTCAACTGCACCCACCACCGGGGCGCGCGCGACGGGATCGTCACCGGCACCGCCACCCCCGTCCACCGCGGCCGCTCCACCGCCACGTACGAGATCGTCATCACCGACGAGCAGGACCGCCGCGTGTGCACCGCCCGCCTCACCTGTCTCCTGCGCGAGACGGAGTCCTGACCTCCGGCTCCGCGGACGACATGGAGCCTTAACGACAGGGCCGAGACGGCCCGTTGTGCGTCCCACGGCGCCGGTCTAGCGTTCCCCGCATGGGAACCGGACCGGCGCCGCGGCGCATCACACCCACCCCCGGCGGCCCGCCGTGAGCGGCGGGGGGATAGGCCCCCTGGAGCCCGGTGAGGGCACCTGGGACCGGGAGGACGCGCGCACGGGATCCCGTACGCCCGCCCCCGCCCGCTGGAGCGACCGCCCGCGCGGCTTCTACGCCCGCCACCGCCGCGCCGTCCTCACGGCCGCCTCGGCCGCCGTCCTGGCCGTCGCGGCCTTCCGGATCTACACCACCCGCCCCGAGCCGCCGGTGGTGCTGCCGCCGGCCGCGCCCTCCCAGACCCTCTCGCTGGCCTACGGGGAGCCGGTGGAGCCGGCGCCCGACGGCGCCGCGTTCGCGTTCACTGTCCGTGTGCGGACCTCGGGTGGGCCGCCGGTCACGGTGGAGCGCGTCGGGCAGCCCTCGCCGGCTCTGGGCGTCACGATCCGGCCAGCGCTCCCGGCCGGGGTGGCGGCCGGGGAAGCCCGCGAGCTGCTCGTGCTGATTCACGTAAAAGACTGCGTGCATGTAGCACGGAATTCCGGACTCCCTTTCCTGGAAGTAACCCTGAGTAATGGATTCCAGAAAGAGGATCACAGTTACATCCCCGGTGACCGATATGCCAGAGATCTCTCCGTCGCACTGACCAGGGCATGTCCCGAAGATCGAGACAAGCCCTCCGCAACGCCGTCATGACCAAAAACCCCTAGAGTCCTGGCGCGTCAGGACCCAAACCGCCGCATGCTCCTGCCCCATCTCAGCATCCGGACAAGACGAACCGGCCTGAATTCCCCCGTTCCACCCGCACACATCCGCTATGTATTACGCCGTGGCATAACAAGAGAGTCACATCATTGGCCTCAGCCCTCCATATCCCCCGAAGAGCCGCCTAGAGTCACCGCCAGTTACCGCGACCGCCGGATTTACTCAGTTCGGTTCCCCGCGTTCGACTCGACGCGTCCCACGGGGGACGCGGCGACAGGAAAGGACTGAACGTGCGCTCTCGTCAGCTCATCGCCGTGACCGCCGCCCTCGCCGCGGGCGCTCTCACCCTCACCGCCTGCGGTTCGCGCAACG
The DNA here is from genome assembly GCF_055580265.1 of Streptomyces sp. NPDC032091. Lineage (NCBI taxonomy): Bacteria > Bacillati > Actinomycetota > Actinomycetes > Kitasatosporales > Streptomycetaceae > Streptomyces > Streptomyces sp. NPDC032091. Next base: position 181,471 of record NZ_JBVILR010000005.1, read on the forward strand.
ACAGCGGCGGCTCCGCCAACGGTGACGGCGGCACCACCGTCACCATCGCCGTCGACGCCCCGCTGACGGGCGACCTCTCCGCCCTCGGCCTCGGCATCAAGAACTCCGCCGAACTCGCCGTCAAGCAGGCCAACGAGAAGAAGTACGTCAAGGGCGTCACCTTCAAGTTCCAGGCCCTCGACGACCAGGCCCAGGCCACCTCCGGCCAGCAGAACGCCACCAAGCTCGTCGCCGACAAGGACGTCCTCGGAGTCGTCGGCCCGCTGAACTCCTCGGTCTCGGAGTCCATGCAGAAGGTCTTCGACGACGCCAAGCTCACCCAGATCTCCCCCGCCAACACCAGCCCCTCCCTGACCCAGGGCCCCAAGTGGGCCGAGGGCCAGAAGACCCGCACCTACAAGAGCTACTTCCGCACCGCGACCACGGACGCCATCCAGGGCCCCTTCGCCGCGCAGTACCTCTTCAACAAGGCGGGCAAGAAGAAGGTCTTCATCATCGACGACAAGAAGACCTACGGCGCCGGCCTCGCCGGAACCTTCAAGGGCGAGTTCACCAAGCTCGGCGGCCAGATCGCCGGCGAGGGCCACATCGACCCCGACTCCAAGGACTTCTCCGCCGTCGTCACCCAGGTCAAGTCCTCCGGCGCCGACGTCGTCTACTACGGCGGCGAGTACCCCGCGGCCGGCCCGCTGAGCAAGCAGATCAAGGCCGCCGGCGCCAACATCCCGCTCGTCGGCGGCGACGGCATCAAGGACAAGAAGTACGTCGAGCTCGCCGGCCCCGGCGGCCAGGGCGACCTGTGCACCTCCGTCGGTGCCCCCGTCGAGACCCTGCCCTCCGCCAAGGAGTTCGTCGACAACTACAAGAAGGCCGGCTACAAGGACGACTACTCCGCCTACGGCGGCTACTCGTACGACTCCGCCTGGGCCATCATCGAGGGCGTCAAGAAGGTCGTCGACGCCAACAACGGCAAGCTCCCCTCCGACGCCCGCGCCAAGGTCCTCGAAGCCGTCCAGGGCGTCTCCTTCGACGGCGTGACCGGCAAGGTCTCCTTCGACGAGTTCGGCGACGCCACCAACAAGCAGCTGACCGTCTACAAGGTCGACGGCGACGACTTCAAGACCGTCGAGTCCGGCACCCTCGCCGGCTGACCCGCTCACCCCTCACCCCTCATTTGCCGCGCGGGGCGCCGCACCACAGCGCCCCGCGCGGTGTCACATCCGTCGAAAGACTCGGAGGACCTGCGGTGCACGAACTGCCGCAACAGCTGGTCAACGGCCTGCTACTGGGATCCATGTACGGGCTCGTCGCCATCGGCTACACGATGGTCTATGGCATCGTCCAGCTCATCAACTTCGCCCACGGCGAGATCTTCATGACCGGCGGGTTCGGAGCCCTCACGGTCTGGCTGATGCTCCCCGGCGGCACCACCATGTGGATCGCGCTGCCGCTGATGCTCATAGGCGCCGTCATCGTCGCCACCCTCATCGCCGTCGGAGCCGAACGCTTCGCCTACCGGCCCCTGCGCAGCGCACCCCGCCTCGCGCCGCTCATCACCGCCATCGGCCTCTCCATCGTCCTCCAGCAGGCCGTATGGGCCTGGTACCCCGGCGCGACGTCCTCCGTCAAGTTCCCCGAGATCCCCGGCGGCCCCTTCCACATCGGCAGCATCACCATCCAGACCGGTGACGTCTTCCTCGTGCTCGCCGCCCCCATCTCCATGGCCATCCTCGGCTTCTTCGTCAAGAAGACCCGCACCGGTCGCGGCATGCAGGCCACCGCCCAGGACCCCGACACCGCCAAGCTCATGGGCATCAACACCGACCGCATCATCACGGTCGCCTTCGCCCTCGGCGCCACCTTCGCCGCCGTCGGCGCCGTCGCCTACGGCCTCAAGTACGGCGAAGTCCAGTACCGCATGGGCTTCATCCTCGGCCTCAAGGCCTTCACCGCCGCCGTCCTCGGCGGCATCGGGAACATCTACGGCGCCATGGTCGGCGGCCTGGTCCTCGGCCTCGCCGAGACCCTCACCACCGCCTACATCGCCGACGTACCCGGCATGCATCAACTCGGCGGACAGTCCTGGGGCAACACCTGGGCGTTCGTCCTCCTCATCCTCGTACTGCTCTTCCGGCCCCAGGGCCTGCTGGGCGAGCGCGTTGCGGACAGGGCGTGAGAACCATGACGACCACCATCACCGAAACCACGCCCCAGGCGCCCACCCGCCGGGGAGGCCCCATCCCCGAGCAGATCGCCCGCGCCCTCGCCACCGGCGGCGGTGTCCTCACGGTCATCTCCTGCTTCCTGGCCTGGACCTGGACCTCCGCCTTCCCCGGAGACCTCACCGTCTACGGCTACCCCGGCGGCCTCCAATGGCTCGTCCTCGTCTGCGGCGCCCTCACCACCCTCTTCGGCCTCTCCTCCTACGGCATCAAGGGCCTCCAGTGGCTCACCCCCGCAGGAGCCGACGCCGCCATCAAGCTCTCCGCCCTCGGCGCCCTCTACACCAGCCTCTACACCACCAAGGCGATCTCCAGCACCCTCGGCGGCCTCGTCAACCTCGAGCCCGGCGGATTCATCGCCCTCATCGCGGCGGCGGCCGCCTACCTCGGCGCCCGCTCCCTCCCCTTCGAGCGCCCCGTACTCGAACCGGCGGACCCCGAAGACAGCTGGTGGGAGCGCTACAAGCACAACCAGCGCAACGCCGCGGCCGTCACCAAGGCCGCATACGCCAGCGGCACCCCCAAGCCGGCCCGCGCCCTCCCCGCCTACGCCGAGATCCTGATCATCGCCGGCGTGCTCGCAGTGGCCCTCGGCGTCTTCACCTACGGCATCACCACCCCCTACCAGGAACTCTTCATCGGCTTCCTGATCGCCGCCGGCTTCGGCTTCGGCGCCCTCAACAAGAGCGGCCTCATCGCCCGCTTCACCGCACTCACCGCCAAGCACCGCAACGTCGCCCTTGTCGGCGCCTTCGTCGCGGCCATGGCCTTCCCGCTCACCCAGACCGACGACCAGTACGCGACCCTCGGCGTCAACATCCTCATCTTCGCCACCGTCGCCCTCGGCCTGAACATCGTCGTCGGCCTCACCGGCCTCCTCGACCTCGGCTACGTCGCCTTCCTCGGCGTCGGCGCCTACACCGCAGCCCTCGTATCCGGCGCGCCCAACTCCCCCTTCGGCGTCCAGTTCCCCTTCTGGGCCGCCATCCTGGCCGGCGCCGCCGCGTCCATGATCTTCGGCGTCCTCATCGGCGCCCCCACCCTGCGCCTGCGCGGCGACTACCTCGCCATCGTGACGCTCGGCTTCGGTGAGATCTTCCGCATCACCATGACCAACTTCGACGGCGTCTCCGGCCCCAACGTCACCAACGGCTCCAAGGGCATCTCCAACATCCCCAACGTCGACCTCTTCGGCTTCGACTTCGGCGCCGCCCACACCATCGCCGGCTTCACCATCGGCCGCTTCGCCAACTACTTCCTGCTGATGCTCCTGGTCACCCTCATCGTGGTCATGGTCTTCCGCCGCAGCGCCGAATCCCGCATCGGCCGCGCCTGGGTCGCCATCCGCGAGGACGAGACCGCCGCCGAAGCCATGGGCATCAACGGCTTCCGCGTCAAGCTCATCGCCTTCGCCCTCGGCGCCACCCTCGCCGGACTCGCCGGCGCCGTACAGGCCCACGTCCAGTACACCGTCACCCCCGACCAGTACCAGTTCGCCAACTCCGTCCCCCCGAACTCCGCGTTCCTCCTCGCCGCCGTCGTCCTCGGCGGCATGGGAACCATCTCCGGACCCCTCGTCGGCGGATCCCTGCTCTTCCTGATCCCCAACAAGCTCCAGTTCCTGGGCGACTACCAGCTCCTCGTCTTCGGCGTCGCACTCGTCATCCTCATGCGCCTGCGCCCCGAAGGCCTCATCCCCAACCGCCGCAACCAGCTAGAGCTCCACCAGGACCTCGAAGCGCCGACAGTCCTCAGCAAGGCAGGGGCCTGACCCATGACGACGACCACCACCGAAACGGTCACCGAAACGGTCCTCGACGCCCGAGGCGTCACCATGCGCTTCGGCGGCCTCACCGCCGTCAAGAACGTCGACCTCACCGTCAACAGCGGCGAAATCGTCGGCCTCATCGGCCCCAACGGCGCCGGCAAGACCACCTTCTTCAACTGCCTCACCGGCCTCTACATCCCCACCGAGGGCGAAGTCCGGTACAAGGGCACGGTCCTGCCCCCCAAGTCCTTCAAGGTCACCGCGGCCGGCATCGCCCGCACCTTCCAGAACATCCGTCTCTTCAACAACATGACGGTCCTGGAAAACGTCCTCGTCGGACGCCACACCCGCACCAAGCAGGGCCTCTGGTCCGCCCTCCTGCGCCTCCCCAGCTTCGGCCGCGAAGAACAGGCCAGCCGGGACAAGGCCATGGAACTCCTCACCTTCATCGGCCTCGACCACAAGGCCGAACACCTCGCCCGCAACCTCCCCTACGGCGAACAGCGCAAGCTCGAAATCGCCCGCGCCCTCGCCAGCGACCCCGGCCTCATCCTCCTCGACGAGCCCACCGCCGGCATGAACCCCCAGGAGACCCGGGCCGCCGAAGAACTCATCTTCGCCATCCGGGACAAGGGCATCGCCGTCCTCGTCATCGAGCACGACATGCGCTTCATCTTCAACCTCTGCGACCGCGTCGCCTGCCTCGTCCAGGGCGAAAAGCTCATCGAAGGCACCGCCTCCGAAGTCCAGAGCGACGAACGCGTCGTCGCCGCCTACCTCGGCGAGCCCTTCGAAGGCGCCCCCGGCGCCGAAGAAGTCGCCGAAGTCGAGGCCGCCGAAGCCCACGCCGAAGAGGCCCACGCCGAAGAGGCCCACGCCGAAGAGGCCCACGCCGAGGAAGCCCCCGAGGCACAGGCAGAGGCCCCCGCCGGGGACAGCACCACCAGCACCACCAGCACGGACGGAGAAGCCAAGTGACCGCACTCCTGGAGGTCGAAGACCTCCGCGTCGCCTACGGCAAGATCGAAGCCGTCAAGGGCATCTCCTTCACCGTCGAAGAAGGCCAGATCGTCACCCTCATCGGGACGAACGGCGCCGGCAAGACGACCACCCTGCGCACCCTCTCCGGACTGATCAAGCCCAAGGGCGGCCAGATCAAGTTCCAGGGCAAGTCCCTCAAGAAGGTCCCCGCACACAACATCGTCTCGCTCGGCCTCGCCCACTCCCCCGAGGGCCGGCACATCTTCCCCCGCATGAGCATCGAGGACAACCTCCTCCTCGGCGCCTTCCTCCGCAGCGACAAAGAAGGCATCCAGAAGGACGTCCAGCGCGCCTACGACCTCTTCCCCATCCTGGGAGAACGCCGCAAGCAGGCCGCCGGCACCCTCTCGGGCGGCGAACAGCAGATGCTCGCCATGGGCCGCGCGCTCATGTCCCAGCCCAAGCTGCTCATGCTCGACGAGCCCTCCATGGGCCTCTCCCCGCTCATGATGCAGAAGATCATGGCGACCATCGCCGAGCTCAAGGCGTCGGGCACCACCATCCTGCTCGTCGAGCAGAACGCCCAGGCCGCGCTGTCGCTCGCCGACGCGGGCCACGTCATGGAGATCGGCAAGATCGTCCTGACAGGCCCCGGCCGCGAGCTCCTCGTCAACGAGGACGTCCGCAAGGCGTACCTCGGCGAGGACTGACGGCCCGCCCCGAAACCCGTGAGGCCCGTCTCCCCTCGGGGGGAGACGGGCCTCACGCATGCTCCGGGACTACTTCCCGGCGGCGTTCTGCTTCTTCTCCTCGGCGTCCTCGATGACCGCCTCGGCGACCTGCTGCATCGACATGCGGCGGTCCATCGACGTCTTCTGGATCCACCGGAACGCGGCCGGCTCCGTCAGCCCGTACTGGGTCTGCAGGATGCTCTTCGCCCGGTCGACCAGCTTGCGGGTCTCCAGGCGCGCGGAAAGGTCCGCGACCTCCTTCTCCAGCGCCTTCAGCTCCGCGAACCGCGACACCGCCATCTCGATGGCCGGCACCACGTCGCTCTTGCTGAACGGCTTCACCAGGTACGCCATGGCCCCGGCGTCCCGCGCCCGCTCGACGAGCTCGCGCTGCGAGAACGCGGTGAGCATCAGGACCGGGGCGATGGACTCCCCGGCGATCTTCTCGGCGGCGGAGATCCCGTCGAGGACGGGCATCTTCACGTCGAGGATCACGAGGTCGGGGCGGTGCTCCCGGGCGAGCTCGATGGCCGTCTGCCCGTCGCCGGCCTCGCCGACCACGGAGTAGCCCTCCTCTTCGAGCATCTCTTTGAGGTCGAGACGGATGAGCGCCTCGTCCTCGGCGATGACGACGCGGGTCGTCAGCGGCGGAACGTGCGACTGGTCGGCGTCGGGCGTGGGCGTCGACTCGTGCTCGGCGGTCACGGAGGCTCCTCTTTGCGGGGCATAACAAGCTCCCCCGAGCCTACCTAGCTCCTGTAAGGTGGTGCCACGCAGGGATCCCCAATCCCTTCGTTTCTTAGGCCCCAGTACTCCAACTGGTCAGAGAGGCCGCTCTCAAACAGCGGACAGTGTGGGTTCGAATCCCACCTGGGGCACTCTTCCTTGAATTCCAAGGTCACCGGGAATTCGACAGCCTTCCTCCCTTTAGGGGAATCCGCCAGGAAACGCACACACAGGCGGAAAATTTTCCCCACTGTCGCCCATATGTACGATCTCGCGACCCGCCGACATGCACTGGCCCTCCTGGACGACGGACGCAGCCTGAACTCCGTCAGCAAAGAAACCGGGATATCCCGGGCGGCCATCCGCTCCTGGCTCACCCGCATCGAGCCGCTCCCCCGCCTCAACCAGTCAGCACCCTGTTCCGGCCCGGCCGACGAGACTGCCTACGCCTACCTGCTCGGCTTCTACCTGGGTGACGGCTGCATCAGCGACCACCCGCGCGGCGGGCACTACCTCCGCATCGTCTGCGACAACAGTTGGCCCGGCCTCATCGAGCAGTGCCGGGCCGCCACCCTGGCCGTGCGCCCGACGGACAGGGTCTACGTGTTGCAACGCCAGGGCTGCGTTGCCGTCACCAGCTACGGGCGGCACTGGACGTGCCTGTTCCCGCAGCACGCGCCCGGGAAGAAGCACGAACGCCGCATCGCCCTCGAACCCTGGCAGCAAGAGATCGTGGACGCTCACCCGTGGGAGTTCATCCGGGGCCTGATCCATTCCGACGGGTGCCGGATCACCAATTGGACCGTGCGGAACGGGAAGCGGTACGAGTACCCCCGCTACTTCTTCACCAACAAGTCCGACGACATTCGGCGGCTCTGCACGGACACCCTCGCCAAGGTCGGCGTCCAGTGGACGGTCCTCGCGCGGGGCAGTGACCCCTTCAACGTCTCCATCGCCCGGAAGGAATCCGTCGCCCTCATGGACGCGCACGTCGGGCCGAAGTACTGACGTCCAGGGCGTAGACGGTGCAGGGGCGGTCCAGGACCGTGTCCTCGCGGAGCCGGGTGAAGCCCAGGCGGTGGGCCACGGCCGTGGAGGCCGTGTTGCCGTGGTGGATCATGGCGGTGATGCGGTCGAGGCCGAGGGGGCCGAAGCCCCAGTCCAGTACCGCGCGGGCCGCCTCCGTCGCGTAGCCGTGGCCCCAGTGGGGGCGGGCGAAGGTCCAGCCGATTTCGGTTTCGTCGAACTGTTCCCACCAGTTGAGGCCGCAGCGCCCGATCGTTTCGCCGGTGTGGCGGAGTTCGACGGCGCAGAGGCCGTGGCCGCGTTCGGTCCATTGCCGCTGTATGGCGTGGAGGCGGGCCGCGGCCTGGGCGTGGGTGTAGCCGCCGACGTAGCGGGCGACTTCGTCGTCGGCGTGGAGGTGGACCCACCAGCCGGTGTCGTCGGTGGTGAGGGGGCGCAGGCGGAGGCGGGGGGTGGTGATCATCGGGGTTGGGCTTCCTTGCGGCGGATGGTGGTGTGGGCGGCTTCTGCGGTGCCGAGGGCAAGTATGAGGAAGGCCGCGCCGAGGGGGCCGAGCCAGTGGGGGCCGTGCCGGGTGAGGCCGGCTTGTCCTACGAGGGGTGCGGTGGCGACGCCCACGTAGACCGTCGCGGAGGCGAGGCCGGTGAGGAGGGGTGCGGCGGTGGGTCGGGTGGTGATGAGGCGGTGGGTTTGGGGGGCGAGGAGTGCCCATCCGCTGAGACCCCAGAGGGCGGTCGCCGCGATGGTGGTGGGGAGGTGGGCGCTGGTCCAGGGGAGGAGGGCGAAGTTGAGGGCGGCGAGGGTGAGGGCGGTGTTGATGATGCGGCGGCTGCCGTAGCGGTCGGTGAGGGGGCCGGAGGTGAGGGTGCCGGCGGTGGCGGCGAGGCCCCAGGTGAAGAGGAGGGCGGCGAGGGTGGTGCCTTTGTCGTTTGTGGCGCGGTCGAGGGCGGGGCCGATGAAGGAGTAGACGGTGTAGAGGCCGGTGTAGGCGAGGAGGGTGGTGAGGAGGGTGAGGGTGGTGCGGTGGTCGGTGAGGGGGGTGAGGCGGGTGCGGAGGGGGATGGCGGGTGGGGTGGGCAGGGTGGGGAGGTAGAGGGCGGTGCCTGCGGCGGCGAGGAGGCCGAGGGTGGTGACGAAGAGCATGGTGGTGCGCCAGTTGTCGGTGAGGCTGGCGAGGGCGGTGCCGAGGGGTGAGCCGAGGGCGGTGGCGGCGCTGAGGCCGGTCATGACGGTGGCGATGGCGCGGCCTCGGCGTTCGGGTGGGGCGAGGGTGGTGGCTGCGGCGACGGCGGCGGGGGTGATCATGGCGCCGCCGAGTCCGGCGAGGGCGCGTGCGGCGAGGGCTGTGGGGAAGTGGGGGATGTAGGCGGTAAGGAGGTTGCCGGTGGTGAAGAGGGTGAAGCCGGTGAGGAAGAGGGTGCGGCGTGGCCAGTGGGTGGTGAGGGTGGCCATGACGGGGCCGAGGAGGGCGTAGGTGAGGGCGTAGGCGGTGAGGAGCCAGCTTGCGGTGGTGAGGGGAACGTGGAGGGAGTGGGCTGCGTCGGGGAGGATGCCGGCGATGACGAAGCTGTCGGTGCCGATGGCGAACATGGCGGTGGCGAGGACGAGGAGGGGGCGGTGGTGCACGGGTGGGGTTTCTCCGGGGTCGTTGATGTAACTGGTTTGGTTACGACTGCGGTCTGAAAGGAGGCCGACCCGTGGGGGTCGGCCGGTGTGTCAGGACGGGGAGGCGAGTGTGTCCCGTAGTACGTCGGCGATGGTGACGGAGGCCAGTTCGCGTTTCATCGACTCCTCCGCGCGGGCGTACGTGTCGCGGAGGACGGGTGGGATGCCGATGCCGACGGGGCATTTCCGGTTGGGGGTGGCGGCGTGGAGGGCGAGGAGGGGGTCGGGTTCCACGGCGAGGTAGACGTCCCTGAGGGTGATCTCGTGCGGGGGGCGGGTCAGTAGCCAGCCGGCGCCGGCGCCGCGTCGGGATTCGACGAGGCCGGCGTCGCGGAGCTGGCCGAGGGTGCGGCGGATGACGACGGGGTTGGTGTTGACGCTGTCGGCGATCTGGTCGGAGGTGACGATGCCGTCGGGGCGTTGGGGGCAGACGAGGGCCATCCAGGTGAGGGTGTGGGTGGCCACGGTCATGCGGCTGTTCGCGCTCATCGGCCTCTCCTTCTCCCGCCATCTCTGTTGCAACTGATTCTGTTACGACATGGTCCGTGTGTCTAGCCTTGAGTCTCCAGTGGGTGGAGACCTCAGGGTGGGGGCATGGACGGCGCGGCGGAGTTGATGTCGATCGGGGAGCTGGCCCGGAGGTCAGGGCTGGCGGTGCGGACCATTCGGTTCTACTCCGACGAGGGGTTCGTCGTGCCGGCCGGTCGTAGTCGTGCCGGGTACCGGCTGTACGACGTCGGGGCGCTGGTGCGTCTGGAGTTGGTGCGGACGCTGCGGGAGCTGGGTGTGGATCTGCCGGCCGTGCGGCGGGTGCTGGATCGGGAGTTGTCGGTGGCCGAGGTGGCTGCCGTGCACGCCGATGCGGTGGAGGTGCAGCTCCGGGTGTTGCGGTGGCGTCGGGCGGTGTTGCGGTTGGTGGCCGAGCGCGGGTCGAGTCCGGAGGAGGTTCGGTTGATGCACAAGGTGACGCGGTTGTCGGCGCGGGAGCGGCGGCGGTTGGTGGAGGAGCTGGTGGAGGGGGCGGATGAGTCGGTGGCGGCGATGGTGCGGGTGGCTGCGCCGGATCTGCCGGAGGATCCGTCGACGGAGCAGGTGGCGGCGTGGGTGGAGTTGGTGGAGTTGATGGGTGGGGAGGGGTTCGGTGAGGTGTTCCGGGCCGGGCCTGGGGTGGAGGGGCCGGTGGATCCGCGGGTGGAGCGGTATTGGCGGTTGGTGTGGGCGGTGAACGGCTGGGAGGTGGTGCCGGGGTGGGTGGCCTAGGGCCTGTCGTCACACTCCCGTCGTCGCCCGGAGGGCGGCCTCGCGGCGTCTGGTGCGTGCTCTCGGTGCGCCGGGCGGAAGCCCGCGTACTGGACGTACTTGGCTTTCGCCCGGTGCGGCGAGAGCGCGTGCCAGGCGTCGCGGGGCAGACGGGAGTTTGACGACAGGCCCTAGGTTGGAGTGGTCGTTGGCCGGATGAGAGGTGCCGCTGTGAGTGCGAAGGCTCGGAAGCTGTTCGAGGCGTTGGATCTGAACCATGACGGTGAGCTGACGCGGCTGGAGGTGATTTCGGCCCTGCGGTCGAAGGGTCCGACGTTGGCGGCACGGGGTGATCTGCCGTTCTGGGGTGTGGGGGACGCGGACGCGTCGTCGGCGTTGTTCGACGCGGCGGACAAGAACGGTGATCAGGTGTTGACGTTCGAGGAGTTCGAGGCGGAGGTGGACCGGCGGTTCGGCTGGTGAGGTGGGTCCGTGCCGTTGAGGTGGGGTACGGGAACACCGCCGGGCCCCCCGGGGGGGTGCGGCGGTGTTCCCGTGGGGGTGGTGTCAGTGGACGGGGTCGCCGATGTGGTGGATGCGGACGAGGTTGGTCTTGCCGCTGACGCCGGGGGGTGAGCCGGCGGTGATGACGACGATGTCGCCCCTCTGGCAGCGTCCGATGCGCAGGAGTTGTTCTTCGACCTGGGCGACCATGGCGTCGGTGGAGTCGACGTGGGGGCCGAGGAAGGATTCGACGCCCCAGGTGAGGTTGAGCTGGGAGCGGGTGGCGGGGTCGGGGGTGAAGGCGAGGAGGGGGATGGGCGAGCGGTAGCGGGAGAGGCGGCGGACGGTGTCTCCGCTCTGGGTGAAGGCGACGAGGTATTTGGCGTCGAGGAAGTCGCCCATTTCGGCGGCGGCGCGGGCGACGGCTCCGCCCTGGGTGCGGGGCTTGTTGCGGTCGGTCAGCGGCGGGAGGCCCTTGGCGAGGATGTCCTCTTCGGCGGCTTCGACGATGCGGGCCATGGTCCGGACGGTTTCGACGGGGTGTTTGCCGACGCTGGTTTCGCCGGAGAGCATGACGGCGTCGGTGCCGTCGATGACGGCGTTGGCGACGTCGGATGCTTCGGCGCGGGTGGGCCGGGAGTTGTCGATCATCGAGTCGAGCATCTGGGTGGCGACGATGACCGGCTTGGCGTTGCGCTTGGCGAGTTTGATGGCGCGCTTTTGGACGATGGGGACTTGTTCCAGGGGCATTTCGACGCCGAGGTCGCCGCGGGCGACCATGATGCCGTCGAAGGCGGCGACGATGTCGTCGATGTTGTCGACGGCCTGGGGCTTTTCGATCTTCGCGATGACGGGGAGGCGGCGGCCTTCCTCGTCCATGATGCGGTGGACGTCTTCGATGTCGCGGCCGGTGCGAACGAAGGAGAGGGCGATGACGTCGGCGCCGGTGCGCAGGGCCCAGCGGAGGTCTTCGATGTCCTTGTCGGAGAGGGCGGGGACGGAGACGGCGACGCCGGGGAGGTTGAGTCCCTTGTGGTCGGAGACCATGCCGCCTTCGATGACGCGGGTGTGGACGCGGGGGCCGTCGACGGCGGTGACTTCGAGGGTGACGCGGCCGTCGTCGACGAGGATGCGTTCGCCGGTGGTGACGTCGTGGGCGAGGCCCTTGTAGGTGGTGCCGCAGGTGTGGCGGTCGCCTTCGTGGTCTTCGACGGTGATGGTGAACTCGTCTCCGCGTTCAAGGAGTACGGGTCCTTCGTGGAAGCGGCCGAGGCGGATCTTCGGGCCTTGAAGGTCGGCGAGGACGCCGACGCTGCGGCCGGTTTCGTCGGCGGCCTTGCGTACGCGGTGGTAGCGCTCCTCGTGTTCGGCGTAGGTGCCGTGGCTGAGGTTGAGGCGGGCGATGTCCATTCCGGCTTCGACCAGGGCTTTGATCTGGTCGTAGGAGTCGGTGGCGGGGCCCAGGGTACATACGATTTTCGCTCGGCGCATGGGGCGAGCGTATGCCCTACCGGAGGGTAGGAAATGAGGTGGGCGTGTCGGCTCAACAACCGTTGGGCAAAGGCTTGTTGACATTTGTTGAATGTGCGTGGGGGTGCTCCGATGAGCACCCCCACGGGGTCACCGTTTCGGTGTTTCGTACGGGGTTCAGAGCTGCGGCGGGGTCATCGTGAAGCGTGCGTTGACCTGGGCCTGGACGGTCTGCCGCTGGGGTTCGAGGTCGAGGGGCGGGGCGGTGTTCTCCTCGGCGGTGGCGAAGGCCATGGAGCGGTAGGCGCCGGCGGGGGCGGCCATGGCGAAGGGGGTGGCGTCCTCGGCGCCGAGGTCGGAGAGCTCGACGAGGGCGGCCAGGTCGGCGCCGAGGGCGTGGGCGTATGCGCGGGCGCGCTGGACGGCTTCGAGGACGGCCTGGCGGCGGGCTTCGCCGTGGGCGGGTGAGGTGGGGCGCAGGGCCCACCAGGGGCCGTCGACGCGGGTGAGTTCGAGGTCGGCGAGGCGGGTGGTGAGTTCGCCGAGGGCGGTGAAGTCGCTGAGTTCGGCGGTGATGTGGACGGTGCCGTGGTAGGCGCGGACGCGTTCGCCGCGGCCGTGGCGGGCGGGTTCGGGGGTGATGGAGAAGGCGCCGGTCTCCAGCTTCTCGACGGGGTCGCCGTAGCTCTTGACGAGGTCGAGGACGGCGTTGTTGCGGCGGGTGAGGTCGTCGAGGGCGCTGCGGCGGTCGGTGCCGCGTGCGGTGACGGTGATGCCGATGCGGGCGATCTCGGGGTCGACTTCGAGGCGGGCTTCGCCGCGGACGGCGACGCGGGGCACTTCGGGGGTGCCGTAGGGCTGGTGGGTGGCGGGGGTGTGCGGGGCGTCCTGGGTCATGGTTTCACTGTCGCACCGTCGCCCGTTCGGGTCTGGTCATCGGATCGAAACCTGGGTGGGGTGTTGCGTCTTGTTACCCATCGGTCAGAATCTACGCGCGTTGTCCACGCGCTTTGACGCTGTACTGACATACGCCTGACAAGGGGAGATGGCATGGGGTTCGACCGTAGGACGTTCATGGGGGCTTCGGCCGCGACGGGTGCCGCGGTGGCGCTGGCGGGGGCGACGGCCGCTCCGGCGGCCGCCGCGCCGGCCGCCGCCGCGCCGGCCGCCGCCGCGCCGTCGGCGAAGCAGCGGACGTACGCGTTCACCGTGATGGGGACGACCGACCTGCACGGGAACGTCTTCAACTGGGACTACTTCACGGACAAGGAGTTCGACGACAAGGCCCACAACGACATCGGCCTGGCGAAGATCTCGACGCTGGTGAACCAGGTGCGGGCGGAGAAGGGGCGGTGCAACACCCTCCTGATCGACGCCGGTGACACCATCCAGGGCACGCAGCTGGCGTACTACTACGCGAAGGTGGACCCGATCACGGCGCGCCGGGGTCCGGTGCACCCGATGGCGCAGGCGATGAACGCGATCGGCTACGACGCGGCGGCGATCGGCAACCACGAGTTCAACTACGGCATCCCGGTGCTGAAGAAGTTCGAGGAGCAGTGTCACTTCCCGCTGCTGGGGGCGAACGCGCTGGACGCGAAGACGCTGAAGCCGGCGTTCGCGCCGTACAGCATGCACCGGCTGCGGACTCCGCACGGGCGGGACGTGAAGGTGGCGGTGCTGGGTCTGACGAACCCGGGCATCGCGATCTGGGACAAGGCGAACGTGCAGGGCAAGATGACGTTCCCGGGTCTGGAGGAGCAGGCGGCGAAGTACGTGCCGCGGCTGCGGTCGATGGGCGCGGACGTGGTGATCGTCTCGGCGCACTCGGGGTCGAGCGGTACGTCCTCCTACGGTGACCAGCTGCCGTACATCGAGAACGCGGCCGGTCTGGTGGCCGAGCAGGTGCCGGGGATCGACGCGATCCTGGTGGGTCACGCGCACACGGAGATCCCGGAGTACCGGGTGAAGAACAAGGCGACCGGCAAGGACGTGGTGCTGTCGGAGCCGCTGAAGTGGGGGCAGCGGCTGACGCTGTTCGACTTCGAGCTGACGTGGGACCGGGGCCGATGGTCGGTGGCGAAGGTGTCGGCGAAGGTGCTGAACTCGAACACGGCCGCCGAGGACCCGAAGATCACGAACCTGCTGTCGGACGAGCACCGCAAGGTGGTGGCGTACGTCAACCAGGTCATCGGCACCTCGAAGGCGGCGATGAGCTCGGCGGACGGTCCGGTGAAGGACGTGCCGATCATCGACCTGATCAGCCATGTGCAGGCGGAGACGGTCAAGGGCGCCCTGGCGGGTACGGAGTGGGCGGCGCTGCCGGTGCTGTCGCAGGCCTCGTGCTTCTCGCGGACGGCGTCGATCCCGGCCGGGCAGGTGACGATCAAGGACGCGGCGGGTCTGTACCCCTTCGAGAACACCCTGGAGGCGCGTCTGCTGACGGGTGCGCAGCTCAAGGACTACCTGGAGTACTCGGCGAAGTACTACGTGCGGACGGCACCGGGTGATGTGGTGGACCCGGCGAAGCTGACGAACGCGGAGTCGACCCCGGACTACAACTACGACGCGCTGTACGGGCTGTCGTACGACATCGACATCGCGCAGCCGACGGGTTCGCGGATCTCGAACCTGTCGTTCCAGGGCAAGCCGGTGGAGGCGGCGGCGCGGTTCGTGCTGGCGGTGAACAACTACCGGGCGTCGGGTGGCGGCAACTTCCCGCACGTGCCGCAGGCGAAGCAGCTGTGGTCGAACTCGGAGGAGATCCGCACGACGATCATCCAGTGGGTGAAGGCGAAGGGGACGATCGACCCGGCGCAGTTCGCGTCGGTGGACTGGAAGCTGACGCGGGCCGGGGTACCGGTCTTCTAGTTCCGCTCTCGTCTCGTTCCGGGGCCGGGTCCGCCGTGGGGCGGATCCCGGCCCCGGGTGCGTTCGGGGGCGGGGTTCACCCGGATGCGCGTGCCGGCTGCGGCGTGCGGGCGGAGCGTCGATGCTGGGGGGCATGAGGACCGGTGGGCCCCGGGACGACGTGGGCGTTCACGGCCGTCGGGGGCGGGCGTGGCGGCTGGCCACGGGCTGCTTCATGGCGCTGGGACTGCTGGCTTCGGCCTCGGTGCTGCTGCAGGTCGGCCTGTCGGACGCGCTGCGAGCGCTGACCTTCGGCGGCCGGGTCATGGGGGTGGTCTTCCTCCTGGGCGCCGCCGTGGAGGTGGTGGCGGCCGTGGCGTGCCTCGACGTCTGGGGCAGGCAGGTGACGCGGTATGCCGGGGCGGCGGTGGTGCTCGGTGTGAGCACCGTGGCCGTGACCGGTGTGGTGCTGCTGGTGCTCCAGTGCGAGGGGGGCTATCTGGCGGGGTGGTTCTGGCTGTGGATCTGTCTGGTGGCGTGGTCGGTCGGGGCCGTGTGGGCGGTGGCCCGGGAGCGGGTGTGGCGGAGGATGCCTCATCCGCGGAGTTTCGCGACGGGTGTCGCGCTGTCGGCGCTGATCGGCTCGGCGAGCGTGACGTACTCGGCGATGTACGTGCCGTACATGGCGCCGCCGAAGGTGCCGTTCATGGTGGCGTTCGGGAAGCCGGTGCTGCATCCCGATGGGAAGCGGCTGTTCGTACCGGCGCATTTCACGTTCCGCAATGAGGGGTCCGTCAGCATCTTCGTGATCGGAACGCTGTGGAAGGCAACGCTGTGGCCCAGCTCGTTCCGGGCGGAGGGGACGGGGAGGGGCCGGTGGCGGGAGGAGCTGGGCGCCGGCTACGACACGTATGTGCAGGAGGACTTCAACGCCGGCGAGCGGCTGCTGGCGGCGGGGCAGATCTCTTCTGCGGGCTCTCGTCTCGACCCGGGGGACGACTTCTCCAGGGACGCGGTCGTGGAGGTGCCGCTGGGAGCCGGGCAGGGGCGGGTGGAGCTGTCGGCGACGATTTCGTTCATCCGGGCGGACCGGTGCAAGCTCGCCAACAGCTACCGGGAGTCGCTCGCGCGGTCGTGGAACGCGGACTCCCCGGGGCAGGAGCACGTGCAGGACCCTCCCCGGTGGCTCGCCTCGCCGGGTGACGACTTCTTTCGCTACCGGTCCAGGATCTACCGGAGCAGTGCGGTCATGGGAATGACGCAGCCGCCGGACTGGGCCGCCATGTGGTGGGTGATCCCGAAGGGCGACGGGATCCCGTTCATGCAGGTGCACATCTCCAGGGATCCCGACGGGCGGGAGCGCCTCAGTGAGGACGAGCAGGAGCCCTACGGGATGAAGACGCTGGACCACGCCGTCGACCAGCCGGTCGCGGTGCTCCGGCGGGCCGCCGGCGGGTCCTGACTGCCGGGTCAGGGGTGGTCGGCGAGCGGGAGGAGGTCGACGGTGGGGCGGGGGCGGGTGTGTTCGCGCTGTTCGAGGCCGAAGGTGGTGAAGGCGGTGCGGTCGGGCTGGGGGTAGGGGTCCTTGCCGGTGAGGGTGTTGAGGATGGCTGCGCTGCGCCAGGCGGCGAGGCCGAGGTCGGGGGCGCCGACGCCATGGGTGTGGCGTTCGCCGTTCTGGACGAAGACGGTTCCGCCGACGGAGGGGTCGAGGACCATGCGGTAGCGGTCGTCGATGCGGGGGCGGCCGGAGGAGTCCTTGCGCATGTAGGGGTCGAGGCCGGCGAAGAGGCTGGTCAGGGGGCGTTCCCGGTAGCCGGTGGCGAGGACGACGGCGTCGGTGGTGAGGCGGGAGCGGCTGCCCTGCTGGGTGTGTTCGAGGTGGAGTTCGACCTTGGTGGTGGCGACGCGGCCGGCGGTGCGGACGGTGACTCCGGGGGTGAGGACGGTGTCGGGCCAGCCGCCGTGGAGGGTGCGGCGGTAGAGCTCCTCGTGGATGGCGGCGATGGTGGTGGCGTCGATGCCCTTGTGGAGCTGCCACTGGGCGGGGACGAGGCGGTCGCGGACGGGTTCGGGGAGGGAGTGGAAGTAGCGGGTGTAGTCGGGGGTGAAGTGTTCGAGGCCGAGCTTGGAGTACTCCATGGGGGCGAAGGAGGGGGTGCGGGCGAGCCAGGTGAGGCGTTCGCGGCCGGCGGGGCGGGCGCGCAGCAGGTCGAGGAAGACCTCGGCGCCCGACTGTCCGGAGCCGATGACGGTGACGTGTTCGGCGCCGAGGATGCGGGCGCGGTTGTCGAGGTAGTCGGCGGAGTGGATGACGGGGACGGTGGGGGCTTCGGCGAGGGGGCGCAGGGGTTCGGGGACGTAGGGGGCGGTGCCGATGCCGAGGGCGAGGTTGCGGGTGTAGGTGCGGCCGAGGGCTTCGGCTTCTCCGTCGGCGTCGAGCTGGGTGTA
Source organism: Streptomyces sp. NPDC032091 (assembly GCF_055580265.1). NCBI lineage: Bacteria > Bacillati > Actinomycetota > Actinomycetes > Kitasatosporales > Streptomycetaceae > Streptomyces > Streptomyces sp. NPDC032091. Next base: position 199,104 of record NZ_JBVILR010000005.1, read on the forward strand.
GTCGACTTCGAAGAGGTCGCGTTCGGGGTTCCAGCGGACGGCGTCGACCTGGTGGCCGAAGTGGAGTCCGGGGAGGCGGCCGGCGACCCAGCGGCAGTAGGCGTCGTATTCGGCGCGCTGGATGTGGAACTGCTCGGCGAAGTAGAAGGGGAAGAGGCGTTCCTTGTGCTTGAGGTAGTTCAGGAACGTCCAGGGGCTGGCGGGGTCGGCGAGGGTGACGAGGTCGGCGAGGAAGGGGACCTGGAGGGTGGCGCCGTCGATGAGGAGGCCGGGGTGCCAGCGGAAGTCGCGGCGCTGGTCGTAGAAGGCGGTGGCGAGGCGGTCGGCGCCTTGGGCGGGGAGGCCGTGGCTGAGGGCGGCGAGGGAGAGGTTGAAGGGGCCGATGCCGATTCCGACGAGGTCGTGGGGTGCATCGTGCTGGGCGGTCATCGGTGGGTTCTGCCTTCCAGGTGGGCGATGAGGGTGTCCAGGTCCCCGGGGGTGGTGTGGGGGTTGAGGAGGGTGGCCTTGAGCCAGAGGCGGCCGTCGGCGGTGGCGCGGCCGAGGACGGCGGTGCCGTCGTGGAGGAGGGTGCGGCGCAGGGTGGCGAGCTGGTCGTCGTCCGCGGGGGTGGGTCGGAAGAGGACCGTGGTGATGGTGGGGCGGGCGTGGAGTTCGAAGCCGGGGTGGGCGTCGAGGAGGTCGGCGAGGTGGTGGGCGGTGGCGCAGGTGCGGTCGATGAGGTGGGCGAGGCCGTCGCGGCCGAGTGAGCGCAGGGTGGTGGCGATCTTGACGGCGTCGGGGCGGCGGGTGGTGCGCAGGGAGCGGCCGAGGAGGTCGGGGAGGCCCGCTTCGGTGTCGTCGGTGGCGTTGAGGTAGTCGGCCTGGTGGGCGAGGGGGGCCAGGAGGCGGGTGTCGGGGACGGCGAGGAGGCCTGCGGCGACGGGCTGCCAGCCGAGTTTGTGGAGGTCGAGGGTGAGGGAGCGGGCGCGGTCGAGGCCGGCGAGGAGGGGGCGGTGGCGGGGGCTGAAGGTGAGGGTTCCGCCGTAGGCGGCGTCGATGTGGAGTTCGGCGCGGTGGTGGTCGCAGACGTCGGCGAGGGCGGGGAGGGGGTCGATGAGTCCGGCGTCGGTGGTGCCGGCGGTGGCGGTGACGAGGACGGGGCCGGGGGTGTGGGTGAGGGCGGCGTCGAGGGCGGCGGGGTCGAGGGTTCCGGTGGGGGTGGGGAGGGTGAGGGTGGGGGGCAGGCCGAGGAGCCAGGCGGCGCGGGGGATGGAGTGGTGGGCGTTGGCGCCGTGGACGACGGTGAGGCGGGGGCCGTGGCGTTCGCGGGCGAGGAGGAGGGCGAGTTGGTTGGCTTCGGTGCCGCCGGTGGTGAGGAGGGCGTCGGGGTGGGGGGTGGGGTAGAGCTCGGCGGCGAGGGTGGCGGTGAGGCGTTCCTCGATGGCGGAGGCGGCGGGGGCCTGGTCCCAGGAGTCGAGGCTGGGGTTGAGGGCGCTGACGGCGAGGTCGGCGGCGGCGGCGACGGCGAGCGGGGGGCAGTGGAGGTGGGCGGCGCAGAGGGGGTCGGCGGGGTCGGCGGCGCCTGCGGCGAGGGTGTGGACCAGGCTGGTGAGTGCTTCGTGGTCGCCGGTGCCGTGGGCGGGCAGGATGTCGCCGAGTGCCGCGCGGACGCGGGCGGCGGTGGCGGTCGGGCCGCCGGCGGGGAGGGGGCCGCCGCGGGCGGCGGCGCCGGTGCGCAGGGCGGTCAGGACGGTGTCGAGGAGGGGTCGCAGCGCGTCGGCGCCGCCTTCTGCGCCGGCGAGCGGGGGCATGGGCACGGGCGCGGTCATGCGGGCCTCCGGGGCTGGGCGGGTGGGGTGCGCGGGCCGGGGGCTGCTCGGTGGCCGAGGCCGGGCGGGACACCCGGTCGGTACAACGATCGGGCCCGAACGGGGTAACCGTCGGGTTGTGGCGGGGGCGGTTTTCGGCCGTCCGACCGGTACGGGCGCGGGGGTGGGGTGCCCGGGCCCTGATGGGGAAATCTTGGGGTTCAGGGCTCTGGGAGGCAGGTCGCGCCGGTACTACAGTGCCCGTCGGCACGGGGCGCGCGTGCGGTGCGGGAGGGGGCCCGATGGCTGGATCCAGGGTGTGGGCGAAGGTGGCCGGCGCGGTCGGCGGGAAGACGGCGGCGGTGGTGGCCGCGGGAGTGGTGGTGGTCGCGGGTGCGGCCGGCGCGGGGGTGTGGTGGACCTCGCAGGGGCCGGAGCCGGTGGTGGTGGTCCAGCGCAGCACATCGGTGTCGGTGCCGGCGGGCGCGGAGCAGTTGACGGTGGCGGGGTGCCTGCCGCACGAGACGGCGCTGGGCGGCGGGTATGCGATCGCGGGGTCGGGGTTCGCGACGAGCAGTTATTTCATCGGGGGTGCGTGGCTGGCGTCGGCGTTCAATCCGGGGGACGCGGCGTCGACGCTGACCTCGTACGCGTTGTGCGTGAACGCGAAGCCGCAGATGGAGGGTGACCAGAATTTCCGGTCGACCACGTACGCGTTCCTGGACCGGGGGAACAAGCTCGCGGGTCCGGAGGGCATTCACGACGCGACGACCGACGGTCCGTTCAAGGGGGCGCCGACCACGTCGCAGGCCACACCGCGCTGCTCGGACGGGTACACGATGGTGGGCGCCGAGTTCAAGGCCGACCGGGTCCGGCCGGGGCGGCCGGTGGCGCCGGTTCCGCTGGACCGGCTGACACCCGGGGCGGGGATGCCCGGTCCGGGCGGTGCGGCGGGCGGTGGGAGCGACTTCGTGTTGCGGCTCAACCCGGGAACGGAGTTGAGCTCCCGTCCGTTCCCGTTGGCGAGGTCCGAGGACGTGCTGCGCATGACGCAGCTCAAGAATCCGCCGGCTCCGCAGGCGAACTTCGCGGTGGCGGTGCGGCCGGTGTGCGTGAAGCTGAAGAGCGTGTCGGTGGTGACGGCCCAGGTGGCGGTCGCGGCGGGCGGCAGTGCGCAGGCCACGGTGGCCTGTCCGAAGAACCGGCTGCTGCTGGGGGGCGGTTTCAACTTCCCCGCGGCCAACGAGACCGGCGCGGTGGAGGCCCCGCAGCGGTACCTCGGTGACGGCTGGCTGTTCGCCGGTACGAACGGGCCCGCGGTGGCCGGTACGCCTTCGGGGGGCCGGGTGCGCGAGTGGCACGTCACGGCGGTGAACCAGCAGAAGAAGGGCGGCCTCTACCACGATTCGGCGTGGATCGAGCACAGCGACGCCGAGACCTCGACGGGCAACGTCTACCTCGACGCGCAGGCGCACGGCGGGGACGACCAGATGCTCCGGCCCTCCTCGGTACCGGACGCCCAGCCCATGATCGCCAGCGCTCTCTGCGCGACGGTCGACGCGAAGGCCACCTCGCCGTCGAAGGGGCCGTCGCCGACGTCGGTGGGGCGGCCGGATCTCCCTTCGGTGCCGGGGGTGACGGATCCTTCCGTTCCCGCGTCGGGTTCGCCGTCGGCGTCCCCGTCCGCGTCGGTGTCGCCCTCGCAGTCCCCGGGGCATGGCGCACCGCCCTCGTCCGGCTCCCCGAACTCCCCCTCCCCCGGCCGGTCCCAGGGCGGGAACCCGCAGCCGTCGGCGAGTACGCCGCAGCAGCCGCAGCCTCCGGCGGTGGCGATCCGGCAGCCGGGGGGCGGCGGGCAGCTGCGGCGCGGCTGCGAGGAGACCTTCTCCGCCTCGGCGCGGACCCGGCCGGGTGACCGGGCGATCACCGATCCGCAGTACACGTCCTGGCAGTTGAAGGGTCCGAACGGGCCGGTGGCGGTGGGGGCGGGCCCGTCGGGCGGCTTCGTGGTGCCGCTGCTGCCCGACGGGACCTATCCGCTGGTGTTCACCGCCACCGACCCGGACAGCGGCCTGACGGCCAGCGCCCAGGTGTCGGTGCGGATCACCGGCTGTATCCGTTAGGCCGGCCTGGCGGCCCGTACCCGCAGGGCGCGGGCGAGGTCGTCGAGCTGGTCGACGAGGACGCGGCGCATCATCGGGGTGATCTCCGGGTCCTCCAGGGCGGCGTGGCCGGCCCGGAGGTTGGCCTCGTCGACGTGGTGGGCGGGGAAGGCCCAGCGGCCGGCGGCTTCGCCGATGGCGGGGCCGCGGCGGGCTCCGACGGCGATGGCCTCGGGGTAGTAGCGGGCGACGTGGTCCTGGAGGAGTGCGGTCTGTTCGGGCTGCCAGAAGCCCTGGGCGGTGGCGCTGAACAGGTAGTTGGACAGGTCGTCGTCGTGGAAGAGGCGCTGCCAGGCGGCGGCCTTGGCCTCGGCGGTGGGCAGGGAGGCGCGGCAGCGGGCGGCGCCCTGCCGGCCGGTGGCGCTGGGGTCGGCGGCGAGGGCGGCGTCGATGGCGTCCTCGTCGGTCGCGCCGAGGACGGCGAGGCGGGCGAGGATCCGCCAGCCGAGTTCGGGGTCGAGTTCGGGGCCGCCGGCGACGGTGCCGTCGGCGAGCCAGGCGGCGATGGTGTCGGGCTGGGTGGCGCTGTCGATGAAGGCGCGTACGGCGGCCAGGCGCAGGCCGGGGTCGGAGCCGTCCTCGGTGCGGCGCAGCAGGTCGCGGGTGGCGGAGGTGATGAGTCCGAGGGCGGTGCCGCGGTCGGCGGGGGCGACGTACCGGTCGGCGATCTGGGTGCGGGCGAAACCGAGGACGCCCTGGACGACGGCGAGGTCGGATTCCTCGGGGATGTGGGCGTCGAGGGTGTGGAGGTAGTCGAAGGGGTCGAGTTCGCCGTCGCGGACCATGTCGCGCAGGGAGCCCCAGACGACGGCGCGGGTGAGCGGGTCGGGGATGCGGGAGAGGCCGCGCAGGGCGGTTTCCAGGGACCTCTCGTCGAGGCGGACCTTGGCGTAGCCGAGGTCGCCGTCGTTGAGGACGAGGAGGTCGGGGCGGGGGCCGCTCGCGGAGAGGACCTCGTCGCTGGGGACGTCGAGGTCGAGGAGGTCGGTGCGTTCCAGGAGGCCGTCGGTGGCGCGGGCGTAGGTGCCGGCGGTGATGCGGTGGGGGCGGCTGCCGTTGCGGTCGACGGTGAGGGTCCAGCCGCCGGGGCTCTCCTGGATCTTGGGGGTGAGGGTGTCGACGCCGGTGGTGCGCAGCCAGACGTCGGCCCAGGCTCGGACGTCGCGGTCGGTGTGGGCGGCGAGGGAGTCCACGAAGTCGGCGAGGGTGGCGTTGGCGAACTTGTGGCGGGCGAAGTGGGTGTTGATGCCGGCGAGGAAGTCCTTCTCGCCGAGCCAGGCGACGAGCTGGCGCAGGGCGGAGGCGCCCTTGGCGTAGGAGATGCCGTCGAAGTTGAGGAGGGCGGAGGCGGTGTCGGGGACGTCGTCGGGGCCGGGGGCGACGGGGTGGGTGGAGGGGCGCTGGTCGGCGGCGTAGCCCCAGGGCTTGCGTTCCATGCCGAACTCGGTCCAGGTGCCGGTGAAGCGGGTGGCTTCGGTGAGGGTCTGGTAGCCCATGTACTCGGCGAAGGACTCGTTGAGCCAGATGTCGTCGAACCAGGCGAGGGTGACGAGGTCGCCGAACCACATGTGGGCCATCTCGTGGGCGATGACCATGGCGCGGCGCTGGCGTTCGGTGTCGGTGACGGCGGAGCGGAAGACGAACTCGTCGCGGAAGGTGACCAGGCCGGGGTTCTCCATGGCGCCGGCGTTGAACTCGGGGACGAAGGCCTGGTCGTAGGAGTCGAAGGGGTAGGGCTCGGTGAACTTCTCGTGGTAGCGGTCGTAGCAGGCGGTGGTGACGGAGAGGATCTCGTCGGCGTCGGCGTCGAGGTGGGGGGCGAGGGACTTGCGGCAGTGGATGCCGAAGGGAAGTCCTGCGTGTTCGGTGGTGACGCTGTGCCAGGGGCCGGCGGCGACGGCGGCGAGGTAGGTGGAGATGACGGGGGTGGGGGCGGAGGTCCAGACGCCGGCGCCGTCGGCTTCGCGGTCGCCGGTGCGGGTGGTGGTGCCGTTGGCGAGGACGGTCCAGTGGGCGGGGGCGGTGACGGTGAACTCGAAGACGGCCTTCAGGTCGGGCTGGTCGAAGGCGGGGAAGACGCGCTGGACGTCGTCCATGAACATCTGGGTGTAGACGTACGTCTCGCCGTCGGCGGGGTCGGTGAAGCGGTGGAGGCCCTCGCCGGTGCGGGAGTAGCGCATGCGGGCGTCGACGCGCAGCTCGTGGGGGCCTTCGGCCAGGCCGGTGAGCGGGAGGCGGTTGCCGTCGAGGTCGGCGGTGTCGAGGGGGTGGCCGTCGAGCGTGGCGGAGCGCAGTTCCTCCGGCTTCAGTTCCACGAAGGTGTCCGCGGGGGTGCGGGCGCTGAAGCGGATGACGGTGGTGGAGTCGAAGGTCTCGTCGCCGGTGGTGAGGTCGAGGGTGACGGCGTAGTGGTGGACGTCGAGGAGCTGGGCTCGGAGCTGCGCTTCGTTGCGCGTCAGTGCGGACATGGGGCCCATGCTGCCGGATGGGGGCCGGGGCTCCTAGGCCGTGTCGGGGGGTTCCGGCCGGGCGGGGGGCGGGGTGGGCCCGCCCCCGGCGGGCGGTTACTCCTCGCCGGCGGCGATGGTCTCGTGGTGGCGGATGACCTCGGCGATGATGAAGTTGAGGAGTTTCTCGGCGAAGGCCGGGTCGAGCTTGGCGTTCTCGGCGAGCTGGCGCAGGCGGGCGATCTGGCGGGCCTCGCGGCTGGGGTCGGCGGGCGGCAGGTGGTGGCGGGCCTTGAGGTGGCCGACCTGCTGGGTGCATTTGAAGCGCTCGGCGAGCATGTGGACCACGGCCGCGTCGATGTTGTCGATGCTGTCGCGCAGGCGGGCCAGTTCGGCGCTGACGGTCTCGTCGATCGCCTCGGGGTCGGTGCCGCTGTCGCGGTCGGTGGTGTTCATGGTCATCGAGAATACGTGGCGGTCGCGGGCCGCACCCCTGGTATGTCGCTGGGTGAGACGCGGGGTGCGGCGGGGGGTGCGGCGGGGGTTCACAGAGGAGCGGCCGGATCCAGCGGGCGGCGCGGGGGTGGCGGCGGGGCCCAGGAGGCGAGGGGGCTCACGGTGGCTGCCGGGGGGGTGTTCAGGCGGTGGTGGCGGCGAGGCCGCTCTCCCAGGCCCACGCGGCGATCTCGACGCGGTTGCGGGCGGTGATCTTGGCCTGGACGCTGGCCAGGTGGGTTGTGACGGTGGACAGGGAGACGTACAGCTCGGCGGCGATCTCGGCGTCGGTCAGGCCACGGGCGAGGCAGCGTACGACGTCCCGTTCGCGTTCGGTGAGGGGTTCCGAGGGGCGGCGGGCGGCCTGGGGGCCGGCCATGCGGGGGGCCATCTCGCGCAGCAGGCGGACGGTGATGGCGGGTGAGACGAGGGCGTCGCCGGCGGCGGCGGCCCGTACGGCTTCGACGAGCACGGCGGGGCCGGAGTCCTCGAGGAGGAAGCCGGAGGCGCCGCCGTGGAGGGCCGCGTGGACGTAGGCGTCGAGGTCGAAGGTGGTGACGAGGACGATGCGGGGGGTGTCCTGGCCGGAGAGGCGGCGGGTGACTTCGAGGCCGTCCACCCGGGGCATGCGGATGTCGAGGAGGAGGACGTCGGGGTGGTGTTCGGTGACGGCGGCCAGGGCCGCCTGTCCGTCGGCGGCTTCGGCGACGACCTCGATGTCGGGCCGGCTTTCGAGGATCATCCGGAAACCGGACCTGACCATGTCCTGGTCGTCGGCGATGACCACTCGGATCGTCATGCGCTGCCTGCCCCACTGTCGCCCGCTGCCGCCGGGGGGTCTCCTCCGGCGGGGGCGCCGGGGTGTCCCCGTCCCATGGGACCCGGGGGTGTGGCGGGCCGCAACCGGACGGCCGGGCGGGGCTCGCCCTTCCGGCCGGTTCGGGTCCGGCCGGAAGGGCGAGGTGCGCGGGTGGGGGGGGTGCCGGCGCCGGCCCGGGGGGGGTACGGGCCGGCGACGGGGCGTACGGGACGGCCCGGGTGGGGGCCGGCGGCGGGGTTACAGGCCGGCGGCGGCGTTGCGGATGTCGGCCGCGAAGGTGGAGACCTCGGAGTAGACGCCGGGGTATCCGGCGCGGGCGCAGCCCTCGCCCCAGCTGACGATGCCGACCTGGATCCAGGCGTTGGTGTCGTCGCGGCGGAACATGGGGCCGCCGGAGTCGCCCTGGCAGGTGTCGGTGCCGCCCTGGTCGTAGCCGGCGCAGATCTCGTCGGAGGGGACGAGGGAGCTGCCGTAGGCGGCCTGGCAGGCGGCGTCGGAGACGAAGGGGACGGTGGCCTTGAGGAGGTAGCGCTGCTGGGCTCCGCCTTCGCGGGCGGCGCCCCAGCCGGCGACGGTGAAGGTGCCGTTGTCGTAGGCCTTGGTGTCGGCGATCTTCAGGGTGGGGAGGTTGATCGGCTTGGCGAGCTTGATGAGGGCCCAGTCCTTGCCCTGGCCGTTGTAGCCGGGGGCCTGGAGCACCTTGGTGGACTTCACCTTGACGGCGCTGCTGCTCTGGAGGTCGACGACGCCGGCGGTGGCGGTGATGGAGGTGTTGGTGCCGGATCCGTTCACGCAGTGGGCGGCGGTGAGGACGATCTGCTGGGTGTAGAGGGCGCCGCCGCATCCCATGGAGAGGCGGACCATGAAGGGGAACTCGCCCTGGGCGGCGCGGGTGCCGCCGACGACGGGGGTCGGGGAGGCGCTGGCGCCGGTGGGCTGGAGGCTGACGGCGGCGAGGGCGACGGCGCCGACGGCGAGGCCGCGCTTGAGGACCTTGCTGAGGGTGGACACGGTCAACACACTGCCTTTCGTGGGGGGTTGGGCTGTGCGCGCCATCCGATGAATGACGGGTCCATGACACATCTGGGTCCCGCGCGGCAACAAGAACGCGTTTTCGGACAATCTCCGCCACCCGGCGGGCACCGCGACGGGGATTCATCCGGCGGCCACGAAAAGTTTCCTACCCGCCAGTAGACATGCACGGGTTTCTGGCCAACTCTGAGCACGTACATGCCAAGCCGTGACCGAGGAGCGCCCCCCATGCGCAGCACCCGCCGCACCCGTCCGTCCCGTACCGCCGCCGCCACCGTGGCCGCCGTGGCCGCCGTGATGACCCTGCTGCCGGCCGGCGCCGCCGCCGCGGCCCCGGCCGCCGCGCCCGCTCCGGCCCCCGCGGCGGCCACGGCGTCCGCGCCGGGCGGCAACGCGGCGATCCTCGGTATCGACTACGCCACCTGGCAGCGCGACGTGGCCTCCGTCGTCGACGCCGCCCGCCCCGCCATCGAGCAGCGGATCGCGGCCTCCCCGGCCGGCGAGAAGCCCGCGATCGTCCTGGACATCGACAACTCCTCCCTGGAGACGGACTTCCACTGGTTCTGGACGTTCCCGACCCCGGCGATCGAGAAGGTCCGCGCGCTGACCCAGTACGCGAACCAGCGCGGGGTCGCGATCTTCTTCGTCACCGCCCGCCCGGGCATCGTGTACTCCCTGACCGAGCGCAACCTCAAGGCGGTCGGCTACCCGGTGACCGGGCTGTACGTCCGGGACCTGCCGGCCCTGTTCGAGCAGGTCAGCGCCTACAAGACGGCCAAGCGCGCCGAGATCGAGGCCCGGGGCTACACGATCATCGCCAACATCGGGAACAACGAGAGCGACCTGGTCGGCGGCCACGCGGAGCGCACCGTCAAGCTCCCCGACTACGGCGGCAAGCTCTCCTGACCCGACGCGGCGGCAGGGGTTCCGGATCCGGTGCGCCGCGGGCGGTTCGAAGTCCCGTCATGGCGGGTAGTCACATCCCATCGCACGAGTGCCGGGCCCGGCCCCTCGCCAGGGGGCCGGGCCCGGCGCCCGTTGGCATCCGGCACCCGTTGGCATCCGGCGCCCGTCGCGGCTCAGGCCGTCACGCCTTCTTCGGCGCGGGGCACGTCTGCCAGGCCAGGTGGTAGAGGGTGCTGACGCTGGTGTCGGTGGAGTCCATGGCCATGAAGCTGGTGGCCGTCTGCGGGTTAGAGGTGCCGGCGTTCACCCGCAGCTCGGTGTTGATGTTGAAGTTGCGCTTCTCCCCGCAGGGGGACCAGACCAGGTCCGCGTACTCCGTCTTGTCGCTGGTCTGCCAGTTGTCGTTGAGCGGGCCGGTGAACGCGTGCGTGCGCTGGGTCGTCTGCGGCATCCCCTGGAAGTAGTAGTTCGCCCGCTCCTGGCCGGAGGCCCCGGGCTGGAGGAAGGCGAAGCCCCGGTAGTCCGCCTGGACGATCGCGTAGGTGAACCCGGACGGCACGTGCACGCGCAGGTTGAGCTGGCAGTTCTTGCGGAAGGCGGTCGGCGGGGCGCCGGGGCCGACCTGGGCGAGGTAGTCGCTGTAGGTGACGGTGAAGGCCGTGTTGTCGGGGGCCACGGCCACCTGGGCGGTGCCCTCGCGGCAGCCGGAGCCGTTCACGGTGGCGAGCTCGATCACGATCTTGTCGGGCGGGACGGTGATCGGCGGACGGCCGCCGGCGCCCGGGGCGGCGGCTCCGGCGGGGGCGGCTCCGGCGGGGGTCGCCGTCGCGAGGAGCACGGCGGCCGCACCGGCGGTGAGCAGGGTGCGGGACAGGGAATGAGACATCGTTGTCACTCCTGACTCCTGTGGGCTTCGCTTCCTGCGGGCACCCGCGTCAGACCGCGGGGCACTCCTTCCACTCGAAGTGGTAGACGGTGCTGACGCTTCCGTCGGTCGAGTCCATGCTCATGAAGCTGAGGTTCTGCGGGCCGGACGTGCCGCCGTAGACCCGCAGTTCGGTGTTGACGTTGAGGTTGCGCTCCTCGCCGCAGGGGGCCCAGACGAGGTCGGCGTAGTCGGTCTGGTCGCCGGCCTGCCAGTTGTCGCTGAAGGGGCCGTTGAACTGGTGGGTGGTGCGGGCCGTCTGGGCGTTGCCCTGGAAGTAGTAGTTCGCGCGCTCCTGGCCGTAGGCGCCGCGCTGGAGGTGGGCGAAGCCTCGGTAGTCGGCGCGGGCGATCGCGTACGTGAAGCCCTGCGGGACGTGGATGCGGAGGGCCAGCTGGCAGTTCTTGCGGAAGTCCGTGCCGCCGGAGCCGGCGCCGGTCTGGGCGAGGTAGTTGCTGTAGGTGACGGTGAAGGCGGTGTTGTCGGAGGCGGCGGCGACGTCGGCGGTCCCCTGCGGGCAGCCGGACCCGTTCACCCCGGCGACCTCCACGGTGACGCGGCCGGGCGGGGGGAGGGAGGGGGTGGCGGGAGCCGGTGCCTGGGCTTGGGCGGGGGCGGGGGCCGCGAGGGCCGTCAGCGCCGTGACGGTGGCGGCGAGCGCCAGTCTGGGGAGGGGCAGGGGCATGCGGGGGCCTCCGTTCGGGGCGGAAATGGGCATGCACATGCCACCATGCCGACGCTGGGCGGGGGAGGGTCCGATACGGCCAACGGGCGGGAGCCGGGGCGCCGTCCGTACCGTGTGGCCGATTCCGGTGAGCGGCGGCGGCCTCGCCGCCGGTCGGCGGGTCCCCGCCGGGCGGGGCCGCGCCCGCCCCGCCCCCCGGATGTCCGGAACCACCCCGGGCGGCACCCGCGCCGCCCCCGGCTACCGGGCTCCGTACGCCGGCAGCGGCGGCTCCGCGAGGGACAGCAGCTCGGCGGCGGCCTCACCCGCCTCCGACGGGCTCCAGCGGGACCCGCGGTCGGCGGTGGGGCCCGGCCGCCAGCCCTCCATGACCGTGATCCGCCCGCCCTCCGCTTCGAACACCCGCCCCGTGACCCCGGCGGACGCCGCCGACCCCAGCCACACCACCAGCGGTGACACGTTCTCCGGGGCCATCGCGTCGAAGCCCCCCGCCTCCGGGGCGGCCATGGTCTCCGCGAAGGTCCGCTCCGTCATCCGGGTCCGCGCCGCCGGGGCGACGGCGTTGACCTGGACGCCGTACCGGCCCATCTCGGCCGCCGCCACCAACGTCAGCCCGAGGATCCCCGCCTTGGCCGCGCTGTAGTTGCCCTGGCCGACGGAGCCCAGCAGCCCCGCCCCCGACGAGGTGTTGACGACCCGGGCCGCGACCGGCCGGCCGGCCTTCGCCTCGGCCCGCCACCACGCGGCCGCCGCCCGCAGCGGCAGGAAGTGCCCCTTGAGGTGGACCCGCATCACCGCGTCCCAGTCGTCCTCCCCGAGGTTGACCAGCATGCGGTCCCGCAGGAACCCGGCGTTGTTGACCAGGGTGTCCACCCGCCCGAAGGCGTCCAGCGCGCAGGCGACCAGCGCGTCCGCGCCCTCGCCGGTCGCGATGTCCCCGCCGTGCGCCACGGCCTCCCCGCCCAGCGCCCGGATCTCCTCCACCACCCGCGCGGCGGGACTCCCGGGTCCGGGGAGGCCGTCGAGGCCGACCCCGAGGTCGTTGACGACGACCCGCGCCCCTTCCGCCGCGAAGGCCAGCGCGTGGGCCCGGCCCAGGCCCCGCCCGGCGCCCGTCACGATGACCACTCGTCCGTCCACGATGCCCATGTCAGCTCTCCTCATCGCATTCCGATCCGCATCCGTCGGCCCATCCGGTCGCCGGTCCGTCCCCCCGGCCCGGGACGGGGTCGGACGTCACTGTGCTCGGCCCCCCGCGCCGTCCACGGGTGGGCGGTTGGCCGTGGAGGCCGTCAGGAACGCCGGGCGTTCGCCTCCGCCGTGCACCAGCAGGGCGGCCCCGCTCACGTACGCCGCGCGGTCCGAGGCCAGGAAGACCGCCGCCTCCCCCACATCCGCCGGCTCGGCCAGCCGGCCCAGGGGGACGGTGGCGGCGACCGCCGCGACGCCCTCCGCGTCCCCGTAGTGCAGGTGCGCGAGCTCCGTACGGACCATGCCGAGGACCAGTGAGTTGACCCGTACCTCGGGGGCCCACTCCACGGCCATCGAGCGGGCCAGGTTCTCCAGCCCCGCCTTCGCCGCCCCGTACGCCGCCGTGCCCGGCGAAGGGCGGGTCCCGCTGACGCTGCCGATCATCAGCACCGAGCCCCGGCTCTCCCGCAGCCACGGGTACGCGGCCAGCGAAGCCGTCAGCGGCGCCACCAGGTTGAGGGCGACGACCCGCGCGTGCCGCTCGGCCCCGCCCTCCCCCAGCAGCCGGTACGGGGTGCCGCCGGCGTTGTTGACCAGGCAGTCGAGCCGCCCGTACCGCCCCGCGATCCCGTCGAGGCACTCCCCGACGGCGGCCGGGTCACGCAGGTCCACGGCGCAGAAGGCCGCCTCGCGGCCGCCCTCCGCCACCGGCGCCTGCGGCGGGCGCCGCGCGCAGACGGCGACCTCCGCGCCGGCCGCGAGGAACGAGCGGGCGATCCCGGCGCCGACGCCCCGGGTTCCGCCGGTGACGACCACGACCCTCCCCTTGAGCTCCATCGGCTGCTACCTTCCTCACCTAACAAATGTTTGGTGGAAAGGTAGCTGATCCGCCCATGGGTGTCTCCACCTCCGGCCCGGACAAGGGCATCGCACGCGTCACAGTGGACTTCCCGCCCGTCAACGCCCTCCCCGTGCACGGCTGGTACGAGCTCGCCGACGCGCTGCGCGCCGCCGGCCGCGACCCGGAGGTCCGCTGCGTGGTCCTGGCGGCCGCGGGCCGGGGCTTCAACGCCGGGGTCGACATCAAGGAGATGCAGCGCGACTCCGGCCACACCGCCCTGATCGGCGCCAACCGCGGCTGCTACGAGGCCTTCGCCGCCGTGTACGAGTGCGAGGTGCCGGTGGTGGCGGCCGTCCACGGCTTCTGCCTGGGCGGCGGCATCGGCCTCGTCGGCAACGCGGACGCGATCGTGGCCTCCGAGGACGCCGTCTTCGGGCTGCCCGAACTGGACCGCGGCGCCCTGGGCGCCGCCACCCACCTGGCCCGGCTCGTCCCCCAGCACCTGATGCGCGCCCTCTACTACACCTCGCGCACCGCCACCGCCGCCGAACTCCACGCCCACGGCTCGGTGTGGAAGGTGGTCCCGCGCACGGAGCTGTCCGCCGCCGCCCTGGAGCTGGCGGCCGAGATCGCGAAGAAGGACGGCACCCTCATCCGGCTGGCCAAGGCCGCCATCAACGGCATCGACCCCGTCGACGTGCACCGCAGCTACCGCTTCGAGCAGGGCTTCACCTTCGAGGCCAACCTCAGCGGGGTCGCCGACCGGGTCCGCGACACCTTCGGGACGGCACAGGGAGGCACCGTATGACGGACAAGACCATGACCCCCGACGAGGTCGTCGCGCGGCTGCGCAGCGGCATGACCCTCGGCATCGGCGGCTGGGGCTCGCGGCGCAAGCCGATGGCCCTGGTGAGAGCACTGCTCCGCTCCGAGATCACCGATCTCACCGTGATCTCCTACGGCGGCCCCGACGTCGGCCTCCTCGCCGCCGCCGGACGGATCCGCCGCCTGATCGCCCCCTTCGCCACCCTCGACTCCATCCCCCTGGAACCCCACTTCCGCGCCGCCCGCGAGAGCGGCTCCCTCGCCCTCACCGAGTACGACGAGGCGATGTTCATGTGGGGCCTGCACGCCGCCGCGAACCGGCTGCCCTTCCTCCCCGTCCGCGCCGGCCTCGGCTCCGACGTCATGCGGGTCAACCCGGAGCTGCGCACCGTCACCTCCCCCTACGCCGACGGCGAGGAGTTCGTCGCCGTCCCCGCCCTGCGCATGGACGCCGCCCTGGTCCACCTCAACCGCGCCGACCGCCTCGGCAACGCCCGGTACCTGGGCCCCGACCCGTACTTCGACGACCTCTTCTGCGAGGCCGCCGACACCGCGTACGTCTCCTGCGAGCAGCTGGTGGAGAGCGCCGAGCTCGCCAAGTCCGGCCCCCCGCAGTCCCTCCTGGTCAGCCGGCACTCGGTCACCGGGGTGGTGGAGACCCCGAACGGCGCGCACTTCACCTCCTGCGTGCCCGACTACGACCGCGACGAGGCCTTCCAGAAGCTGTACGCGAGCACCCCCTGGCCCGAGTTCGCGGCCCGCTTCCTCTCCGGGGCGGGCGAGCACGACTACCAGAACGCCGTCCGGACCTGGCAGGAGGAACAGCGGTGACCAGTCGCGCCGAGTACTGCGTGATCGCCTGCGCCGAGGCCTGGCGCGGCGACGGGGAGGTGCTGGCCAGCCCGATGGGCCCGATCCCCTCCTTCGGGGCCCGGCTGGCCAAGCGGACCTTCTCCCCCGACCTGCTCCTGACCGACGGCGAGGCGATGCTGGTCGGCCTGGACGGCACGGTGGAGGGCTGGCTCCCCTACCGCCGGCACCTGACCATGGTCACCGGCGGGCGGCGGCACGTGATGATGGGCGCCAGCCAGATCGACCGGTACGGCAACCAGAACATCTCCTGCATCGGCGACTGGGAGCGGCCCTCCCGCCAGCTGCTGGGCGTGCGCGGGGCGCCCGTCAACACCCTGAACAACCCGGTGAGCTACTGGGTGCCCCGGCATTCGCCGAGGGTGTTCGTCGAGCGCGTCGACATGGTCAGCGGGGTGGGGTACGACCGGGCGGAGGCGGCCGGACCGTCGGCGTCCCGCTTCCACCGCCTGCCGCGCGTGGTCAGCGACCTCGGGGTCTTCGACTTCGCCGGGCCCGGCCGCTCGATGCGGCTGGCCTCCCTGCACCCCGGGGTCACGGTCGAGCAGGTCCGTGCGGCCACCGGGTTCGAGCTCGCGGTCGGCGACGAGGTCCCGTACACCCGTGAACCGAGCGCCGAGGAGCTGCGGCTGATCCGCGAGGTGATCGACCCGACGGGTCTGCGCGACCGGGAAGTGCGGGCCTGACATGGCGCAGCGGGTGTGGGACACGGCGTTCACCAAGCTGGTCGGGGTCCGGTACCCGATCGTGCAGACGGGCATGGGCTGGGTGGCCGGCCCGCGCCTGGTGTCGGCGGCGGCGGAGGCGGGGGCGCTGGGCATCCTGGCCTCGGCGACGATGACGACGGAGCAGCTGCGCGCGGCGGTCCAGGAGGTGCGCTCCCGTACGGACGCGCCGTTCGGGGTGAACCTGCGGGCGGACGCCGGGGACGCGGCCGAGCGGGTCCGGCTGATCATCGACGAGGGCGTGCGGGTGGCCTCGTTCGCGCTGGCCCCCTCCCGGGAGCTGATCGCCCGGCTGAAGGACGCCGGGGTGGTGGTGATCCCCTCGGTGGGGGCGCGCCGGCACGCCGAGAAGGTCGCGGCCTGGGGCGCCGACGCGGTGATCGTGCAGGGCGGGGAGGGCGGCGGCCACACCGGGGAGGTGGCCACGACGGTGCTGCTGCCGCAGGTGGTCGACGCCGTGGACGTCCCGGTGGTGGCGGCGGGCGGGTTCCGGGACGGACGGGGCCTGGTGGCGGCGCTGGCGTACGGGGCCGCGGGCATCGCCATGGGCACCCGGTTCCTGCTGACCTCCGACTCCACCGTCCCGGACGCCGTCAAGGCCGAGTACCTGAAGGCGACCGTCAAGGACGTCACGGTCACCACCGCGGTGGACGGGCTGCCGCACCGGATGCTGCGCACCGAGCTGGTGGCCTCCCTGGAGCGGGCGGGCCGTACGAGGGCGCTGGCCCGGGCGGTGCGGCACGCGGCGGGCTTCCGGAGGCTGTCGGGGCTGTCGTGGTCGCGGATGGTGCGCGACGGCCTGGCGATGAAACACGGCAAGGACCTGTCCTGGAGCCAGGTCCTGCTCGCAGCGAACACCCCGATGCTCCTGAAGGCGTCCATGGTCGAGGGCCGTACGGACCTCGGTGTCATGGCATCGGGCCAGGTCGCGGGGGTGATCGAGGACCTTCCGTCGTGTGCGGAGCTCGTCGACCGCGTCATGGCCGAAGCGCACGCCGTGCTGGACCGGCTGCACGCGCCCGGTCCGCACCCGCTCGGCACCCTGCCACCACCAGGGTGATCCCTTCTCCGTCACAGGAGTCGCCCGTATGAGACGTGCCCGCATCCGCCTGGCGAGTACGGCGGCCGCCGCCGCGCTCGCCGTCGGGACCCTGCCCGCCGCCGCCTACGCGGCGGCGGCTCCGGCAACCGCGGCCCGTACCCGGCAACACCAGCTCCGGTCGCCGTCCCCGGCGGTCCGGCAGATCCCCCTCCAGGGGGCCGTCAACCTCCGGGACATCGGCGGCTACGCCACCTACACCGGCGGCCGGGTCCGCCAGGGGCTGGTCTACCGCTCCGACGCACTGGGCAAGCTGACCGCGGCGGACATCACCACCGTCGCCGGTCTCGGCCTCACGAAGGCCGTCGACTTCCGCATCCCGATGGAAGTCCGGTACGACGGCGCCGACAGGCTGCCGCCGGGGCTCTCCCCCACCTCCCGCCCGGTCAGCGACCTGGGCCTGTACGCCACCCTGGTCGGCGCGATATCCAGCGGCGACCCCGTCGAGCAGGAGCGGTTGCTCGGCGGCGGGCGGGCCGAGGCCTACATGCGGGACGTCTACCGCACGTTCGTGACGAGCCCCGAGAACCGGGCGCAGTTCGCGGCGACGCTGCGGGAGATCGCGGACGGGAACCAGGGTCCGCTGCTCTACCACTGCACGTCGGGCAAGGACCGCACGGGCTGGATGAGTTACGTCCTGCTGCGCGCGCTGGCCGTGCCGCAGGCGACGGCCGAGAGCGACTACCTGGCCTCGAACACCTTCCGGGCCGCGTACGACGCCCAGGTCCGGGCCGGGCTCAAGCAGTCGGGCCGGATGCAGAACCCGGACCTGCTGATCCCGCTCCAGGAGGTCCGCCAGGACTACCTGGACGCCGCGACGACGCGGATGGAGGCCGACTACGGCAGTTTCTACGGCTATCTGACGGACGGTCTGGGGCTGGACCTGCGGACGCTGGCGAAGCTCCAGGACAAGCTGGTCCGGTAGGCGCCGGCCGGCTGGTGCGACAGGCGCCCGCCGGCTGGTGTGGCAGGCGCCCGCCGGCTGGTGCGGCAGGCGCCGGCCGGGACGCGGGGGGGGGGGGGGGGGGGGGGGGGGGGGGGGGGGGGGGGGGGTGGGGGGGGGGGGGGGGGGGGGGGGGCTGGGAGTATCCGTCCCCGCGTCGTGTCAGGGGTAGGGGCTCAGACCGCCCGGCGCCGGCCCTGGCCGCCGGTGCCGACCCGGCTGCGCGCCGAGGCCGCGGCCGCGCCGCCGCCGGAGGTGGAGCCGGAAGCGCCGCGCCGGCCCTGGCCGGTGGAGCCGGAGCCCTGGCCGCCGCCCTGGGCGCGCCGCGCCTGGCCGGAGCCGGAGCCCGCGGGGGCCTGGCCGGAGCCGCCGGACGCGCCGGAGCCGGAGCGGCGGCCGCGGCCACCGGAGGCGGGGGCACCGGACGCGCCGGAGCGCTGGCCGCCGCCGCCCGAGCGGCGGCGCGAGGAGCCCGAGCCGGAGCCGGAGCCGCTGCGCGCCTTGGGCTGCGCGGCCGGCTGGGGGACCTCCAGCACGACGGGGATGCCGGAGGGCTCGCGGGCGCCGGTCAGCTGGACGAGTGCCTCGTCGGAGGACTTGATCTGGGCGGTGCGCGGGGAAATGCCCGCGTCCGACATCAGGCGGGTCATGTCCCGCTTCTGGTCGGGCAGGACCAGGGTGACCACGCTGCCGGACTCGCCGGCGCGGGCGGTGCGGCCGCCGCGGTGCAGGTAGTCCTTGTGGTCGGTGGGCGGGTCGATGTTGACGACCAGGTCGAGGTCGTCGATGTGGATGCCGCGCGCGGCCACGTTGGTGGCGATCAGCGCGGTGACCTCGCCGGTCTTGAACCAGTCCAGGGTGCGGTTGCGCTGCGGCTGCGAGCGGCCGCCGTGCAGGCCGGAGGCGCGCACGCCTTCCGCGAGGAGCTTCTTGACCATGCGGTCGACGCCGCGCTTGGTGTCGACGAACATGATCACCCGGCCGTCGCGGGCCGCTATGCGCGTGGCCACGGCCTTCTTGTCGGTCTCGTCCATGACGTACAGGACGTGGTGCTCCATGGTGGTGACCGCGCCGGCCGACGGGTCGACGGAGTGGCCGACCGGGTCGGTCAGGAACATCTTGACGAGCTTGTCGACGTTCTTGTCGAGGGTCGCCGAGAACAGCATGGTCTGGCCGCCGGGCTCGACCTGCTTGAGCAGGGCGGTGACCTGCGGCATGAAGCCCATGTCGGTCATCTGGTCGGCCTCGTCGAGGACGGTGATCGAGACCTGCGAGAGGTCGGCGTCACCGCGGTCGATGAGGTCCTTGAGGCGGCCGGGGGTGGCGACGAGCACCTCGGCGCCGCGGCGCAGCGCGCCGGACTGCCGGTTGATCGACATGCCGCCGACGACGGTCGCGATGCGCAGGTTGACGGAGGTGGCGTACGGGGCCAGTGCGTCGGTGACCTGCTGCGCGAGCTCGCGGGTGGGTACGAGGACCAGGGCGAGCGGGGCCTTGGGCTGGGCGCGGCGGCCGGCGGTGCGGGAGAGCAGCGCGAGGCCGAAGGCCAGCGTCTTGCCGGAGCCGGTGCGCCCGCGGCCGAGGAGGTCGCGGCCCGCGAGGGAGTTCGGCAGGGTGGCGGCCTGGATCGGGAAGGGCTCGGTCACGCCCTGGGCGGCGAGGGTCTTCAGCAGCGCCTCGGGCATGTCCATGTCCTCGAACGCGGCGATCGCCGGCAGCGCCGGGACGGTCGGCTCGGGCATGGTGAATTCCTGGGGCCGGGGGGCGGGGGCGGACTTCTGCCGTCCCGCACCAGCCTTCGGACGCCCCTGGGCCGCTCCTCGTCCCCGGGTGGGGCGGCGGCTGGGTCGTGCGGAGCTGGAGCTGGTCATGCGAGAAAGCCCTCCTGAAACCGGCAGGTAAAACAAAGGTCGAGACAGCAGACAAGCCGGGGTCCGCACCTCGCGGTGCGGACCCCGGCATGCTGAAGAAATTAGGCGGGGACGATGTTCTCCGCCTGGGGGCCCTTCTGGCCCTGGGTCACGTCGAAGGACACGCGCTGGCCCTCCTGGAGCTCACGGAAGCCCTGGGTGGCGATGTTCGAGTAGTGGGCGAAGACGTCCGGACCGCCACCGTCCTGCTCGATGAAGCCGAAGCCCTTTTCCGAGTTGAACCACTTCACGGTGCCAAGTGCCATGTTAAATCTCCTGAATAGGCGGCAAGGGCCCCATCCGGGAGATTCCGGCAAAAACAATAAAAGCGCCTGCGGAGCAATCCCGTCAGGCGCACATAAAGTTCATGGGTACCACAACTGCAACACCACCAAGCTAGCACACCTCGGCCGGTGTCCGCTGCCGCCGCGGCGGGAGTCCCGCTCCGGACCGGCCAAATCCCTGGCCAGGGCTGGTCGATCTTGCTTCAAGGAGGCCTTCGCCGGGGCGGGCGCGGCGGTGGGGCGGCTGCGGGCGGTCCTGCGCGAGCACGGCGTGCCCGACGGCGACGTCTCACCGTACGGACCTCCGCATCAAGGACGTGGACCCGGAGTCCCTGCGCGGCTACGGCCACGGACGGCGCGAGCACGCGAACCTGGAGCTGGACGGGGCCTTGGCGCCGGGCTCGGTCCGGGTGGAGGCCGCCGTACTGCTCGGCTTCGCCCTGGTGCCGTGACCGGAGCGGGGGCGGGGCCGGGTTCGGGCGGCCCGGCCCCCGCGTCCGCCGGTGCCTGGGTCAGAGGCGTTCGATGATCGTGACGTTGGCCTGGCCGCCGCCCTCGCACATGGTCTGGAGGCCGTAGCGGCCGCCGGTGCGCTCCAGCTCGTGCAGGAGGGTGGTCATCAGCTTGACGCCGGTCGCGCCCAGCGGGTGGCCCAGGGCGATGGCGCCGCCGTTGACGTTCACCCGGGCGGGATCGGCGCCCGTCTCCTTCAGCCAGGCCAGCACCACCGGGGCGAAGGCCTCGTTGATCTCGACCAGGTCGATGGCGTCCAGGGTCAGGCCCGTCTTCTTCAGCGCGTGGGCGGTGGCCGGGATCGGGGCGGACAGCATCCGGATGGGGTCCTCGCCGCGCACCGACAGGTGGTGGATGCGGGCGCGGGGGGTGAGGCCGTGCTCGGCGACGGCCCGTTCGGAGGCGATCAGCAGGGCCGCCGCGCCGTCGGAGACCTGGGAGGAGACGGCGGCGGTGATGGTGCCGCCCTCCACGACCGGCTTGAGCCCCGCCATCTTCTCCAGGGTGGTGTCGCGGCGCGGCCCCTCGTCGACGGTCACGTCCCCGTACGGGACGGTCTCGCGCGCGAAGCGGCCCTCGTCGATCGCGCGGACCGCCCGCCGGTGGGAGGTGAGGGCGAACTCCTCCATGTCCCGGCGCGAGATCCCCCACTTCTCGGCGATGAGCTGCGCCCCGTGGAACTGGTTGACGGGGGCGTCGCCGTAGCGGGCGCGCCAGCCCGCCGAGCCCGCGTAGGGGCCCTCGGTGAAGCCGAGGGGTTCGGCCGCCTGCCGGGAGGCGAAGGCGATGGGGATCATCGACATGTTCTGGGTGCCGCCCGCGACGACCAGGTCCTGGGTGCCGGAGAGCACTGCCTGGGCGGCGAAGTGGACGGCCTGCTGGGAGGAGCCGCACTGCCGGTCGACGGTGACCCCGGGGACCTCCTCGGGCAGCCCGGCGGCCAGCCAGGCGGTCCGGGCGATGTCCCCGGCCTGCGGGCCCACCGTGTCGAGGCAGCCGAAGACCACGTCCTCCACGGCGGCCGGGTCCACCCCGGCTCGCTCGACGAGGGCCTTGAGGACGTGCGCGCCCAGGTCCGCGGGATGGACCCGGGACAGGCCGCCGCCGCGCCGCCCGACGGGGGTGCGCACGGCGTCGATGATGTAGGCCTCGGGCATCGGGGGCTCCTCTGCTGACTGCGGGGCGTTCTAGGGGCGTACGGCGATCCCGTCGAGCACCATCGACAGGTACTGGCGGGCGATCTCCTCGGGGCTGTGCTGTCCGCCCGGCCGGTACCAGGACGCCGCCACCCACACCGTGTCGCGCACGAAGCGGTAGGTGAGGCGGATGTCGAGGTCGGCCCTGAAGACCCGGGCGGCGACCCCCCGCTCCAGCGTCCCCAGCCATGCCTTCTCGAACTTCACCTGCGAGTCGGAGAGGTAGTGGAAGCGGGGCTGCGCGGAGAGGGTGCGGGCCTCCTTCTGGTAGATGGCGACGGCGGCGCGGTGCCGGTCGATCTCCCGGAAGGACTCGGTGACGAGGGCCTCGATGGTCTCCCGGGGGCCGAGGCCGGCGGCGAGGACGGTGTCGTACCCGTCCCACAGCTCGTTCAGGAAGGCCGAGAGGATCTCGTCGAGCATCGATTCCTTGGAATCGAAGTGGTAGTAGAGGCTGCCGGCGAGCATCCCGGCGGCATCGGCGATCTTGCGGACGGTGGTGGCGTTGTAGCCCTGGGCGGCGAAGACCTCGGCGGCGGTGTCCAGGAGTTCCCGGCGCCGCTCGGGCGAGGGGGTCACCTGCGGCTTCCGCTTCGCGCCGGGTCCGGCGGCGGGCTTTGCGGTCGGCTTTGCGGTCGGTTTGGCGGTCGGCTTGGCGGTCGGCTTGTTCGTTGGCACGGCCCCATTCTGGTCCGGGCCTAGGGGTGCTGGCTGCTGACCGAGACGGTCTCGCCCGTCATGTAGGACGAGTAGCCGCTGGCGAGGAAGACGATGACGTTGGCGACCTCCCACGGCTCGGCGTAGCGGCCGAAGGCCTCGCGGGCGGTGAGCTCGGCCAGCAGTTCCTCGCTGGTGACCTTCACCAGGTGCGGGTGCATGGCCAGGCTCGGGGCGACCGCGTTGACCCGTACGCCGAACTCGGCGGCCTCCAGCGCCGCGCAGCGGGTCAGGGCCATCACCCCGGCCTTGGCGGCGGCGTAGTGGGCCTGGCCGGTCTGGGCGCGCCAGCCGATGACGGAGGCGTTGTTGACGATGACGCCCGCGCGGCCGGAGTCCTTGAAGGCGCGCAGGGCGGCGCGGGTGCAGCGGAAGGTGCCGTTCAGGGTGACGTCGAGGACGCGGGTCCACTGCTCGTCGGTCATGTCGACGAGGGCGGCGGTGCCGCCGAGGCCGGCGTTGTTGACGACGACGTCGAGGCCGCCGTGGAGCCGGCCGGCGTGCGCGAAGAGGGCCCTGACCTGGTCCTCGTCGGTGACGTCGCAGGGCAGGGAGGCGACGCGGTGTGCGCCGAACTCGGCGGCGAGGGCCGTCTCGGACTCCTTGAGCCGGCGGGCGTGGGCGTCGCTGATCAGGACGTCGGCCCCTTCCTCCAGGAAGCGGCGGGCGGTGGCGCCGCCGATCCCGGCCCCGGCCGCGGCGGTGACGACGGCGGTGCGGCCGCGCAGCAGGCCGTGGGCGGGGACGTAGGCGGGGGCGTAGGCGGGCGCCTCGTTGCGGGACTCCTCGACGCTGCTCATGGCCGTACGTTAACCTACCAAACACTTGTTAGGGAAGGTGTGCGCGAAGGAGGCGGACGGCTGATGGACCTCGACCACTCCCCCGAGGTGGCGGCCTTCCGGGCCGAGGCCCGGGCCTGGCTGCACGAGCACGTGCCGGACGTCCCCCTGCCCTCGCTGGAGACGGCGGAGGGCTTCGCCGCGCACCGGGAGTGGGAGGCGCTGCTGCACTCCGGCCGCTGGTCGGCGGTGTCCTGGCCCGAGGAGTACGGGGGCCGGGGCGCGGACCTCGAACGGTGGCTGGTCTTCGAGGAGGAGTACTGGGCGGCGGGCGCGCCCGGCCGGGTCGCGCAGAACGGGATCAGCCTGCTGGCCCCGACCCTCTTCGACCACGCCACGCCCGGGCAGCGGGCGCGGGTGCTGCCGTCCATGGCGAGCGGCGAGGTGATCTGGGCGCAGGCCTGGTCGGAGCCGGAGTCGGGCTCGGACCTGGCCTCGCTGCGGTCCCGGGCGGTGCGCACGGAGGGCGGCTGGCTGCTGTCGGGGCAGAAGACCTGGTCCTCGCGGGCCGCCTTCGCCGACCGGGCCTTCGGTCTCTTCCGCAGCGACCCGGAGGCCGCCCGGCCCCACCAGGGGCTGACCTACCTGATGTTCGACCTGCGCGCCCCGGGCGTGACGGTGCGCCCCATCGGCCGCCTCGACGGCAAGCCGGCCTTCGCGGAACTCTTCCTGGACCGGGTCTTCGTCCCCGACGAGGACGTGATCGGCGAGCCGGGACAGGGCTGGCGGATCGCGATGTCGACCACCGGCAACGAGCGCGGGCTGACCCTGCGCTCCCCCGGCCGGTTCCTGGCGGCCGCCGGCCGGCTGGCCGCCCTGTGGCGGGAGCGGGGCGACCCGGCGGACACCGCGCTGCGCGACCGGGTCGCGGACGCGGTGGTCGGGGCGCGCGCCTACGAGCTGTTCACCTGGGCCGGCGCCACCCGCTTCGCGGCGGGCGGGGAGACCGGCGCCGAGTCCAGCCTGAACAAGGTGTTCTGGTCGCAGTACGACATCGCCCTGCACGAGACGGCCCTGGACCTGCTGGGCCCGTACGCGGAGCGGGCGGACGGGCCGTGGGCCGAGCCGTGGGTGTTCTCGCTCGCCGGGCCGATCTACGCGGGGACGAACGAGATCCAGCGCGACATCATCGCCGAGCGGCTGCTCGGCCTTCCGAAGGGCCGCCGCTGATGCGCTTCCTGCCGACCGGGGAACAGTCCGACTTCGCCCGTGTGCTGCGCTCCCTGCTGGGCGCGGCGCAGGTCCCGGCGACGGTGCGGGCCTGGGCGGCCGGGGACCACGGGCCCGGGCTGGCCCTGTGGTCGCGGCTCGCGGACACGGGCCTGTGCGCGCTGGCCGCGCCGGAGGCGTACGAGGGGCTGGGGCCGCTGCCGGTGGAGCTGGCGCTGGGCTTCGTGGAGCTGGGGCGGGCGGGGGTGGCGGGGCCGGCGGTGGAGACGGCCGCGGCGGTGGTGCTGCTGGCGGAGCTGGCCCGGCTCGGGGAGGAGGGGCCGGCGAAACGGTTCCTCCCGGGGCTGGTGGCGGGTGACGCCCTGGCCACCCTGACCCTGCCGGGCGGCTCCCCGTACGCCCTGGACGCGGACGCGGCGGCGTACTGCTTCACGGTGTCCGCCGGGGCCTCGGCCGGGGCGGGCGAGCTGCGGCTGGCGCCGGGCGCCGGGGAGCGGCTGCCCTCGCTGGACCCGGCGCGCGGGCTCGGCGTCCCGGCGACGGGCGGGGAGCCGCTGGCGGTGGGCCCGGCCGTCCTGGCCGCCGCGGGGACGGCCGCGCGGTGGGCGCGGCTGCTGACGGCGGCCCAGTGCCTCGGGGTGGGCGAGGCACTGCTGGCGCGGACGGTGGAGTACGTGAAGCAGCGCACCCAGTTCGGGGTGCCGGTCGGGAGCTTCCAGGCGGTCAAGCACCGGCTGGCGGACACCCTGCTGGAGCTGGAGTTCGCCCGGCCGCTGCTGTGGGCGGCGGCGCTGTCCCTGTCGGACGGGGACGTCGCCGCCGCGAAGCTGACCGCCGGCGAGGCGGCGTACGGGGCCGCCCGCACCGCCCTCCAGCTGCACGGGGCGGTCGGGTACACGGAGGAACTGGACCTGTCCCTGTGGCTGCGCAAGGCCCGGCCGCTGCGCGACGCCTGGGGCACCCCGTCGCAGTGCCGGGCGGAGGTGGTGCGCGGCCTGCCTCAGACGACGGCCACGCGGAGGGTGACCACGTAGGGCTCCTCGACCGTCCCGTCGGGGAACAGCTCCAGCAGCCGCTCCCGCTCGGCCCCGGTGAACTCCCGGGTGCGGGACTCCCCGAGGAGGAGGAAGGCGGAGTGGCTGGAGAGGTTGGCGAGGTGCGCGTCGAGCGGGATCCGGCGCGACCAGCGGACCTCGCGGGTGGTGAGGCCGAGCTCCTCGGGGTCCTCCCTCGGCTGGGCGCCGGCGGGGACGCCGAAGAGGGAGGCGATCCGCTCGTCCTGCCCGGCGATCCAGGGGACGGTCAGGTCCAGGTCGTTCCACCAGAGGGCGAGGGCCCCGCCCGGGCGCAGCACGCGGCGGGCCTCGGGGACGGAGCGGGCCGGGTCGGTCCAGTGCCAGGCCTGGGCGTAGGTCAGCAGGTCGAGGGAGCCGGAGGCCAGGGGGAGGCGGTCGCCGTCGCCGCGCACGATCGGGATCCCGGGGTGTGCGCGGCGGAACTCGGCGGCCATGCCGTCGCCGGGCTCGACGGCGAGCACCCGCGCCCCGCGCGCGTGCAGCAGGGCGCTGGCGATGCCGGTCCCGGCCCCGGCATCGGCCACCCGGGCCCCGCGCAACGGCATCCCGGCGAGTTCCTCGACGGCGTCGAACAACGCGTCGGGGTATCCGGGGCGGGCGGAGTGGTAGAGGGCGGCGGCGGCGTCGAAGGACCTGGCGCGAGTCGTCATGCCGGCATTCTCGGCACAGCGGCCCGCCCGTGACGAGCGCATATCCGGCCCGGCCGGGGCTTGCCGGGGCCCGGCCGGGGCGGGGTCTTCGCGCGGAGGCGGCTCCTCCGCCGGAACCTACAGCTCCAGGATCGTCTCGCCACCCGCCCGCTGCACCGGATACCGCTCCAGGAAGGCCGAGTCCACCTCGAACCGGGTCACGTACGCGAACGGATTCAGCGGCGGGGGCCGCGCCGGCGGGCCGGGCGGCGCCCGCGCCGGCGGCGCAGCGAGAGCCGTAGCAGTGCCCCGGTCTGGAGCAGCAGCAACACCCCGAGCCCCGCGGAGGCGGCCCAGCCGTGCCCCTCCCAGGCCGACGCCCCCAGCCGGGCCACCCCGACCGCGGTGAGCGCGACGAGGAACCGGGCCGCGAACTCCGCCTCGCTGCCGTGCGGTACGGCCGAGCCGGCCACGAACACCGCCAGCAGCACGGGGATCCACGGCGTCCCGGGGTCCCGCAGCAGCGCGGCGGCACCGCACTCCACGGCGAGGAGCAGGAAGGCGCGCAGGAGGAATCCAGGCATGGACACATCATGCCGGGGATGCGTCAGGGAGGAGGCCCCCGCTTCGAATCCGGCCGCCCCGCCCCGCCGGCAACGCGCCGGCGCCTACGATGACCGGCAAGGACGGGCCGTAGCACAGAGGTCGTTGCGCCTCCCTGCTCAGGAGGAGGACGCCGGTTCGAATCCGGCCGCCCCGTCCCCACCTCCCTCGCCGGCCCCGCCCCCGGCCGCCCGCCCCCGCCGGCCGGTGGCGGCCAGCCATGCCGCCGCGCCCGCACGGGCCGTCGCGGCGGCCGGCAGCGGCAGGCCGAGGAAGCCGTGGAAGACCCCGGGGTGGAGCCGGACCTCGCAGTCCACCCCCGCCGCCCCCAGCCGGCGCGCGTACGCGAGCCCCTCGTCCCGCAGCAGGTCGCAGTCGGCCAGGACGATCAGCGTGCGCGGCAGCCCGGACAGGTCCGGCGCCCGCAGCGGTGAGACGTGCGGGTGGGCGGGGTCGCCGCCGTACAGGTCCCAGTACCAGGCCATGTGGGCGGCGGTGTGGAAGTACCCCCGGCCGAAGGCCGCCACCGACTCCGAGCCCATCGACGCGTCCAGCGGCGGGTACACCAGCAGCTGGCCGGCGACCAGCCCCGGCGCCCGCAGCGCGGTGACGGCCGCCAGGTTGCCCCCGCTGGAGTCCCCCGCCACCACCACCCGCCCCGCGTCGCAGCCCAGCCGGCCCGCCCCGGTCCGCGCCCACAGCAGCACCGCCAGGGCGTCGTCGGCCGCCGCCGGCCAGGGGTGTTCCGGAGCCAGCCGGTAGCCGGCCGAGACGACCACCGCCCCCGAGGCGGCGGCCAGCTCCCGGCACAGGGCGTCGTGCGTGTCGATCCCGCACATCACCCAGCCGCCGCCGTGGAAGTACACGGCGAGGACCCGGCCCCGCTCCCCCGGCGCCGGGTCGTAGACGCGCACCGGCACCCCGGAGGCGACGGCGTCCCGCACCGAGGCCACCTCCGGCCCCCGCATGCCCGGCCGTCCCCTCCCGGCCCCCGCCGCCGCCCGCAGCGCCGCCACATCCCCCGGTCCCGGGAACACCGCCGCCATCGCGTCGCACAGCCGCCGCGCGTCCGGCGACAGCGCCTCCGGCTGCCGCCGGCCCTCGTTCGCGAAGCCCCCGCTCATCGCGCCGTCATCCCCCCGTCGACCACGAACTCCGCGCCCGTCACGTACGAGGAGGCCTCCGAGCACAGGAACAGCACCAGCTCCCCCACCTCCCCCGGGCGCCCCATCCGCCCCAGCGGCACGTGCGACCAGTCCCGCCCCTCGACCGCCCCCGCCACCATCGGGGTGTCGATGGCGCCCGGATGCACCGAGTTGACCCGGATCCCGTCCACCGCGAGGTCCAGCGCCGCCGAGCGGGTCAGCCCGCGCAGCCCGAACTTCGCGGACCCGTACGCCGCGTGGCCCGGGATGCCGACCAGCCCGGCGGTGGAGGAGACGTTGACGACCGAGCCGCCCCCGCCCGCGCGCAGCACCGGTGCCACCGCCCGGATCCCGAGGAACGGCCCCAGCAGGTTGACCCGTAACAGCTCCTCGAACCCCTCCGGGCTCTGCTCCTCCACGTGCGCGGTGCGCCACAGCGCGGCGTTGTTGACCAGCGCCGACACCGTCCCGAAGGCGGCCACCGCCGCCCGCACCACCCCCGCCCAGCTGTCGGCGTCGGCCACGTCGTGCCGGACGAACAGCCCCCGCCCGCCCAGCTCGGCGGCGACCGCCCGGCCCTCCTCCTCCCGGAGGTCCGTCACGACGACCCGCGCCCCGGCCCGCGCGCACAGCCGCGCCTCCTCGGCGCCCTGGCCCCGCGCGGCACCGGTGATGACGACGACCTTCCCGTCCAGCGAGATCACGCATCCTCCATACGAACGGCGGGAGTTGCACGACGGGGCCGGCCGGCGGCCCATGCCGCCGCACCCCCCATATGCCTAATAGAAATACTTCTAGCAGTAGCGTCCAGCAGGGGGAAGGGCGCCGCCGGAACCGGTCGTAGACTGCGCTGCGTGGCAGACGAGACGGCAGAAGAGACTCCCGGCGCTACGGCCCGGCGCGCGCTCCCCGCGACCAGTTGGGCGGTGCTCGGACTGCTCTCCTTCGGCGAGGAGCTCTCCGGCTACGACCTGAAGAAGTGGTCGGACCGGTCGCTGCGCTTCTTCTACTGGAGCCCCTCCTTCAGCCAGATCTACAGCGAGCTCAAACGGCTGGAGAAGGCCGGCTACGCCTCCTCGCGGATGATCGCCCAGGACACGGGAACCCGCGACAAGCGGGTCTACCGGATCACCGCCGCGGGCATGGACGCCGTCCGGCACTGGGCGCGCGAGACGCCCGTCGACCCGCCGGTGCTCAAGCACGGGCCGATGCTGCGGCTGTGGCTGGGCCATCTGCTGGAGCCGGAGCAGATGCGCGAACTCCTCCTGCGGCAGCAGGGGTTCGCCGAAGACATGCGGCGCGGCGCGGAGGCGGACGCGGAGGCCGCGCAGGAGGGGGCGGCCTGGGCGTACCCCACCCTCACCCTCAAGTGGGCCGAGCGGTACTACGCCTCCGAGCGCGACCTGGCGGCGGCCATGCTGGAGGACATCGAGGCCCTGCACTCCCGCCCGCGGACGGACACGGCACCGTGAGCGGCGGCAGCGCCATCAGCCTGCGCAAGGTGGAGGAGACGGCCCCGGCCCTGGTCAGCCTCTACAAGAGCGCCGGCGTCTCGCTGCGCAAGCACGGCCTGGACGGCGGGCGGGCCGCCGTCTACCTGGTCCTGGACTACTCCGGCTCCATGCGCCCGTACTACGGGGACGGCACCGTGCAGGCCTTCGCGGACCGCGTCCTGGGCCTCTCCGCACACCTCGACTCCGACGGACGCGTACCGGTCGTCTTCTTCTCCACAGACGTCGACGCCGTCGAGGAGGTCCCCCTCACCGGACACGAGGGCCGGGTCACGGAGATCGCCGCCGGCCTCGGCCACATGGGCAAGACCGCCTACCACCTGGCGATGGACGCGGTGATCGACCACTACCTGGACTCGGGCTCCGCCGATCCGGCACTGGTGGTCTTCCAGACGGACGGCGGCCCGGTGAACAAGCTCGCGGCGGAACGGTACCTGTGCAAGGCCGCCCGCCTGCCCCTCTTCTGGCAGTTCGTCGGCTTCGGCAACACGCGCAGCAGCCAGTTCGACTTCCTGCGCCGCCTGGACGAGCTCCCCGTACCGCAGAAACGGGTGGTGGACAACGCCGGCTACTTCCACGCGGGCGCCGATCCGCTGGCCGTGCCGGACGCCGAACTGTACGACCGCCTCGTCGCCGAGTTCCCGGCCTGGCTGGCGGCGGCCCGCCGGGCGGGCATCGTGCGCGCCTGACCGGCCGTCCCCGTGGGCGCGCGCTTTGATGGACGTATGACGACGACCAACTGGGCAGCGTTCGAGAAGGCGGAACCGGAGTACGCGGCGGCGGTCCGGGCCCGCTTCGAGCGGTTCCCGCACCATGTCCTGGCCACCCTGCGCAAGGACGGCTCGCCCCGGGCGACCGGGCTCACCGTGGATTTCCGCGGCGGCGAACTGTGGCTGGGCATGATGGCGGGCTCGATGAAGGCCCGCGACCTCCAGCACGACCCGCGCTTCGCCCTGCACACCAACCCCGGCGCGGACGACACCATGCCCGACGGGGACGTCCGGATCTCCGGCCGCGCGGTGGAGATCGTGGACCCCCCGGAACTCCACCGCTACGCGGAGGAGAAGGACACCCCGCACCCCTTCCACCTCTTCCACGCCGACCTGACCGAGGTCGTCCACACCGCGGTGGACGGCGACGAGCTGGTCGTCCGCACCTGGACCCCGGCCCGAGGCCTGCACACCCTCCGCCGCGGCAACGACGACGAACCGCCCCGCGAGGTCCCGGCGGCCTGACCCCCGCCGCGACGGGCGCCCCGTTGCGCGGCCGTCGGCGACTACGGGGTGAAGGCGGCGGGGTCGACGGACACCCAGCTGCGGTCGATGTTGATCGTCACCTCGCCGTACGTGGCGTCGTGGTCCCCCTGGTACTGGTGGGCCCGGCGCGGGCCGGGCCACTGGGCGGCGCCGGCGGTCAGACCCATGTCGGCGTCGGTGACGGAGGCCGCGCCGTTCCAGCGGGCCACCCACAGGACGTCCGGCATGGCCTGCCGGGCCTGGGCGTAGTGGGCGGCGAGCGCCTTGGCCCCGGAGCTCGCCGCGACGTAGGCCGCCGCGGGGTGGCCGAGCGCGTGCAGCCGTACGGTCCAGGCGGTGAGGTAGGCGACGACGGGGGCGTCCCAGGTGTCGCGGTCGGTGTAGTTCTCCAGGTCGGCGTAGAGCGGTGTGCCGGCGGGCAGGCCGAGTGCGCGGGCCGCGGCGGCGGCCCCTTCGGCGGCCTCGCGGCCCTGGTCGTTCGCCGCGGAGGGATCGGTGGACAGGCCGGTGGTGGAGCTGTGCCAGGGCTGCGGGCCCACCCAGATCGGCATCAGGTGCCAGCCGGCCGCGCCTTGCCGGCGCACCCAGTCGGCCGTCAGCTGCGGCTGTGCGCAGGCGCGGGCCCGGCCGCCGATGTAGATCCCGGCCGCGCCGAAGGGGGAGTCGGCCCACCAGGTGTCCATGGAGCTCTGGGAGGGAGCGGTGCAGGCGTCGAAGCCGTGGCCGGTGAAGGCGGTGGCGGTGGTGGAGGTGGCTGCCGTCGGCTCCTGCGTGCGGGACGGGCCCGGCCGGGCGGGCGCCGGTGGGGCGGCCGGGGCGGAGGGCGCCTCGATCGCGTGCGCCAGCACGGCCCGTACGGTCTCCGGTCCGGCCCCGTACGACAGCGTGGCCATCACCCCCGGCCCGTGCAGGGCGTACCGGATCTCGGCGCTCTCGGCGTCGGCCGGGGGCAGGGCGGCGCCGTCGGGTACGGGGAGGGTGGGGACGTCGGCGCGGGGCGGGGCGCCGGCCAGGGGTTCCAGGTGGAGGGTGTCGGCGCGGGCGGGCACGGCCCGGCGGCCGGTGCAGCGGGTCTGGGGGCCGGCGTGCCCGAGGTAGAGGGTGGGGAGGTCCAGGCGCAGGCAGGCCCCGGGGTCGCGGTCGAGGTCGACGACCCGCCAGTCGGCGGGGAGGGTCAGGTGGAGCCCCTGGTAGTCGACGGCACGCCCGCCGTCCGCGGCGAGGGCGGGCGGGAGGGGCGCGAGGGAGAGCAGGGGCAGGAGCAGGGCGGCTCCGAGGAGGCCGCGCAGCGGCGTTCGCGAGGGCATGGGCCCACCGCTACACCGCACACCCGCCAACTGCGGTGCGACGCCCCGCGGATGCCCCCTTCCGGGGGACGCCGGCCCCGGGGGCCGGGGCGGCACGGTGACACCCCCACCCGGAAGCCGGGCCTCAGCCCACCACCCACCGCACGGCCGCCCGCGTTGTCAGTGTCGGCCCCTAGCGTGGAGGAGACCGACACGGACCCACGGGGGGACCCATGCAGCACACGTTCCAGCGCCGCCGCCGCACCGCACTCACCCTCGCACTCGCGGCGACCGCCCTCACCCTGACCACCGGCACCGCCCAGGCGGCGGACCAGGCCGAACTCCTCCCCTACCCGGGCCCCGACGGGGTGATCTGGGTCCCCGAACGAACCGGCTCCAGCGGCTTCGTCTCGGGCGGCCTCTCCCCGTACCTGGACACCTACACCACCTTCGCCTGCGAGGGCGGCGGCAGCATGGTGGTCTCCTTCACCCTGGACGAACACCCGGACCGCAACCCGGCCCCCTTCACCCTGAACTGCCCCGAGGACACCCCGGCCCAGCTCACCATCCCCCTGGGCCCGGGCCTCCACGGCGGCTTCGGCGCGGTGGTCACCACCTCGACCCCCACCCTCCGCTGGGGAGCGGTGGTCGTCCAGCCGGAGTAACCCCGGAACACGCCACGACGCCCGTCATCCCTGGTCGGGGACATGACGGGCGCCGTGTCGAGTGCCGCACTTCGTTGTACGGACCGTATGAGGGGTCCCGCCCACGGGAGGGGCGGGGGTGACGCGTAACGCCGCCCGGGGCACCGACGGCCGGAGGCCGGCGCAGCCGGGCGAAGCCCGGGAGGCCGCCTGCGGCCGAGCGGTGCGAGCCCGGCGTCCAGAAGGAGTCATGACGGGCGTCGTGTCGAGTGCCGTACTCCGTTGTACGGACCGTATGAGGGGTCCCGCCCACGGGAGGGGCGGGGGTGACGCGTAACGCCGCCCGGGGCACCGACGGCCGGAGGCCGGCGCAGCCGGTCG
>NZ_JBVILR010000005.1:232112-324863 GCF_055580265.1 Streptomyces sp. NPDC032091
CCGGGCGAAGCCCGGGAGGCCGCCTGCGGCCGAGCGGTGCGAGCCCGGCGTCCAGGAGGAGCCATGACGGGCGTCGTGTCGAGTGCCGTACTTCGTTGTACGGACCGTATGAGGGGTCTCCCGGAGGGAGGGTGACGGGGTTACACCACCAGGGAGCGGTCCGTCGGCTTGACCGGGTACGGGAGGGTGCTCGTGCCCGTCAGGTAGCGGTCCACGCCGCGGGCGGCCGAGCGGCCCTCCGCGATGGCCCACACGATCAGGGACTGGCCGCGGCCGGCGTCGCCGGCGACGAAGACGCCGTCGGCGTTCGTCGCGTACGAGGCGTCGCGGGCGATGTTGCCCCGCTCGTCCAGGTCCACGCCGAACTGCTCGACCAGCCCGTTGGCCTGGTCGGTGCCGGTGAAGCCCATCGCCAGGGTGACCAGCTGGGCCGGGATGACCCGCTCGGTGCCGGGCTTCTGGGTGAGCTTGCCGTCGACGAACTCGACCTCGACCAGGTGCAGGGACTGGACGTTGCCGTCCTCGTCGCCCTCGAAGTGGGTGGTGGAGACGGAGTAGATCCGCTCGCCGCCCTCCTCGTGGGCCGAGGTGACCTTGTACAGCATCGGGAACGTCGGCCACGGCATGGCCGCCGGGCGGTCCTCCGACGGGCGGGGCATGATCTCCAGCTGGGTGACCGAGAGGGCGCCCTGGCGGTGGGCGGTGCCGACGCAGTCGGCGCCGGTGTCGCCGCCGCCGATGACGACCACGTGCTTGCCCTCGGCCGTGATGGGGGGCGCCATGAAGTCGCCCTCCTGGACCTTGTTCGCGAGGGGGAGGTACTCCATCGCGAAGTGGATGCCCTTGAGGTCGCGGCCCGGGACCGGGAGGTCGCGGGAGACGGTGGCGCCGGCGGCGACGACCACCGCGTCGAAGCGCTTGCGCAGGTCCGTCGCCGTGATGTCGCGGCCGACCTCGATGCCGGTGCGGAACTTGGTGCCCTCCGCGCGCATCTGCTCGATGCGGCGGTTGATGTGCACCTTCTCCATCTTGAACTCGGGGATGCCGTAGCGCAGCAGGCCGCCGATGCGGTCGGCGCGCTCGTACACGACCACCGTGTGGCCGGCCCGGGTCAGCTGCTGGGCGGCGGCCAGGCCGGCCGGGCCGGAGCCGATGACGGCCACGGTCTTGCCGGAGAGGCGGTCCGGGGCCTGCGGGGTGACGTCGCCGTTGTCCCAGGCCTGGTCGATGATCGAGACTTCGACGTTCTTGATCGTGACGGCCGGCTGGTTGATGCCGAGCACGCACGCCGACTCACAGGGAGCGGGGCACAGGCGGCCGGTGAACTCCGGGAAGTTGTTCGTCGCGTGGAGCCGCTCCGACGCCGCCGCCCAGTCCTCGCGGTAGGCGTAGTCGTTCCACTCGGGGATCAGGTTCCCGAGCGGGCAGCCGTTGTGACAGAACGGGATGCCGCAGTCCATGCAGCGGCCGGCCTGCTTGCTGATGATCGGCAGCAGGGAGCCCGGGACGTAGACCTCGTTCCAGTCCTTGACGCGCTCGGCGACGGGACGGGTGCAGGCGGTTTCGCGCGGGGTGGTGAGGAAGCCCTTCGGGTCAGCCATGGGTCGCCGCCTCCATCATCTTCTCGGTGGTCTCGGACTCGGAGAGTCCGGCCAGCTCAGCGGCGTCCTTGGCGGCGAGCACTGCCTTGTACGTGGTCGGGATGATCTTGCTGAAGCGGGCCGCGGCGGCGTCCCAGTCAGCCAGGAGCTTCGCGGCCACGGTCGAGCCGGTCTCCTCCTCGTGGCGGCGCACCACATCGTGCAGCCACAGCTTGTCCGCATCCGACGGGGCCTCGACGGCCTCCGCGTTGCCGGAGTTGACCTGACGCGGGTCGAGGTCGATGACGTACGCGACGCCGCCGGACATGCCCGCCGCGAAGTTGCGGCCGGTCTCGCCGAGGACGACGGCCGTGCCGCCGGTCATGTACTCGCAGCCGTGGTCGCCCACGCCCTCCGAGACGACCAGCGCGCCGGAGTTGCGGACGCAGAAGCGTTCGCCGGTGCGGCCGCGCAGGAACATCTCGCCACCGGTGGCCCCGTAGCCGATGGTGTTGCCGGCGATGGTGGAGTACTCGGCGAGGTGGTCGGCGCCGCGGTCCGGGCGGACCACGATCCGGCCGCCGGAGAGGCCCTTGCCGACGTAGTCGTTGGCGTCGCCTTCCAGGCGCAGGGTGACGCCCTTGGGGAGGAAGGCGCCGAAGGACTGACCGGCCGAACCCGTGAAGGTCAGGTCGATGGTGTTCTCGGGCAGGCCCGCGCCGCCGAACTTCTTGGTGACGTGGTGGCCGAGCATGGTGCCGACGGTCCGGTTGATGTTGCGGATCGCGACCCGGGCGCGGACCGGCTGGGCCGCCTCGGCGGTCTCGGCGTTCAGCGCGTCGGCGGCGAGCTCGATCAGCTCGTTGTCGAGGGCCTTCTCCAGACCGTGGTCCTGCTCGATCAGGGCGTGGCGGACGGCGCCCTCGGGCAGGGCCGGCACGTGGAAGAGGGGTTCGAGGTCGAGGCCCTGGGCCTTCCAGTGGGTGACGGCCTTGCTGGTGTCGAGGAGCTCGGCGTGGCCGACGGCCTCCTCGATGGTGCGGAAGCCCAGCTCGGCGAGGATCTCGCGGACCTCCTCGGCGATGAACTCGAAGAAGTTCACGACGAACTCGGGCTTGCCCGAGAAGCGGTCGCGGAGCACCGGGTTCTGGGTGGCGATGCCGACCGGGCAGGTGTCCAGGTGGCAGACGCGCATCATGACGCAGCCGGAGACGACGAGCGGCGCGGTCGCGAAACCGAACTCCTCGGCGCCGAGCAGCGCGGCGATGACCACGTCGCGGCCGGTCTTGAGCTGGCCGTCGGTCTGGACGACGATGCGGTCGCGCAGGCCGTTGAGCAGCAGGGTCTGCTGGGTCTCGGCGAGGCCGAGCTCCCAGGGGCCGCCCGCGTGCTTCAGGGACGTCAGGGGGGACGCGCCCGTTCCGCCGTCGTGGCCGGAGATCAGGACGACGTCGGCGTGGGCCTTGGAGACGCCGGCCGCGACCGTTCCGACGCCGACCTCGGACACGAGCTTCACGTGGATGCGCGCGGCCGGGTTGGCGTTCTTGAGGTCGTGGATCAGCTGGGCCAGGTCCTCGATGGAGTAGATGTCGTGGTGCGGCGGCGGGGAGATCAGGCCGACGCCGGGCGTCGAGTGACGGGTCTTGGCGACCCACGGGTAGACCTTGTGGCCGGGCAGCTGGCCGCCCTCGCCGGGCTTGGCGCCCTGGGCCATCTTGATCTGGATGTCGTCCGCGTTGACCAGGTACTCGGAGGTGACGCCGAAGCGGCCGGAGGCGACCTGCTTGATCGACGAACGCCGCGCCGGGTCGTACAGGCGGTCCGGGTCCTCGCCGCCCTCACCGGTGTTGGACTTGGCGCCCAGCTGGTTCATGGCGATGGCGAGGGTCTCGTGCGCCTCCTTGGAGATGGAGCCGTACGACATGGCGCCGGTGGAGAAGCGCTTGACGATCTCGGAGACCGGCTCGACCTCGTCGATGGAGATCGAGGGGCGCTCGGACTTGAAGCCGAACAGGCCGCGGAGCGTCATGAGGCGCTCGGACTGCTCGTTCACCCGGTCCGTGTACTTGCGGAAGATGTCGTACCGGCGGTTGCGGGTGGCGTGCTGGAGGCGGAAGACCGTCTCCGGGTCGAACAGGTGCGGCTCGCCCTCGCGGCGCCACTGGTACTCGCCGCCGATCTCCAGCGCGCGGTGCGTGGCCGCGATGCCGGAGACGGGGTACGCCTTGGCGTGGCGGGCGGCCACCTCCTTGGCGATGACGTCCAGGCCGGCGCCGCCGATCTTGGTGGCGGTGCCGCTGAAGTACGTGCCGACGAACTCCTCGTTCAGGCCGACGGCCTCGAAGACCTGGGCGCCGCGGTAGGAGGCGACGGTGGAGATGCCCATCTTGGACATGACCTTCAGGACGCCCTTGCCGAGGGCGTAGATCAGGTTCTTGATGGCCTTCTCGGGCTCGATGCCCTCGATGAACGTGCCGGCGCGCAGGAGGTCCTCGACGGACTCCATGGCCAGGTACGGGTTGACGGCCGCGGCGCCGTAGCCGATGAGCAGGGCGACGTGGTGGACCTCGCGGACGTCGCCGGCCTCGACCAGCAGGCCCACCTGGGTGCGCTGCTTGGTGGCGATGAGGTGGTGGTGCACGGCGGAGGTGAGCAGCAGCGACGGGATCGGCGCGTGCTCGGCGTCCGAGTGGCGGTCCGACAGGACGATCAGGCGGGCGCCGGCCGCGATGGCGGCGTCGGCCTCGGCGCGGATCTCCTCGATCCGGGCGGCGAGGGCCTCGCCGCCGCCGGAGACCCGGTAGAGGCCGGAGAGCGTGGCGGCCTTCATGCCGGGCATGTCGCCGTCGGCGTTGATGTGGATGAGCTTGGCCAGCTCGTCGTTGTCGATCACCGGGAAGGGCAGGGTGACGCTGCGGCAGGACGCGGCGGTCGGCTCCAGCAGGTTGGACTGCGGGCCGATCGAGGAGAGCAGCGAGGTGACGAGCTCCTCGCGGATGGCGTCCAGCGGCGGGTTGGTGACCTGCGCGAACAGCTGGGTGAAGTAGTCGAAGAGCAGCCGGGGCCGCTCGGAGAGGGCCGCGATCGGGGAGTCGGTGCCCATGGAGCCGAGCGGCTCGCCGCCGGTGCGGGCCATGGGCGCGAGGATGACGCGCAGCTCTTCCTCGGTGTAGCCGAAGGTCTGCTGGCGGCGGGTGACCGAGGCGTGGGTGTGGACGATGTGCTCGCGCTCGGGCAGGTCCGTCAGCTCGATCTCGCCGGTCTCCAGCCATTCCGCGTACGGGGCGGCGGAGGCGAGCCCGTCCTTGATCTCTTCGTCCTCGATGATCCGCTTCTGGGCGGTGTCGACGAGGAACATCTTCCCGGGCTGGAGGCGGCCCTTGCGGACGACCTTGGACGGGTCGATGTCGAGGACGCCGACCTCGGAGCCGAGGACGACGAGGCCGTCGTCGGTGACCCAGTAGCGGCCGGGGCGCAGGCCGTTGCGGTCGAGGACCGCGCCGACCTGGGTGCCGTCGGTGAAGGTGACGCAGGCGGGGCCGTCCCAGGGCTCCATCAGCGTGGAGTGGTACTGGTAGAACGCGCGGCGGGCCGGGTCCATGGAGGTGTGGTTCTCCCACGCCTCCGGGATCATCATCAGCACGCTGTGCGGCAGCGAGCGGCCGCCGAGGTGGAGCAGCTCCAGGACCTCGTCGAAGGAGGCGGAGTCGGAGGCGTCCGGGGTGCAGATCGGGAAGATGCGGTCCAGGGCGGCCTCGCCGAAGGCGGAGGTGGCCAGCTGGGACTCGCGGGCCTTCATCCAGTTCCGGTTGCCCTTGACCGTGTTGATCTCGCCGTTGTGCGCGACGAAGCGGTACGGGTGGGCGAGCGGCCAGGACGGGAAGGTGTTCGTCGAGAACCGGGAGTGGACCAGGGCGAGCGCCGAGGCGAAGCGGCGGTCGGAGAGGTCCGGGAAGAAGGGCTCCAGCTGGCCGGTGGTCAGCATGCCCTTGTAGACGATGGTGCGGGCGGAGAGCGACGGGAAGTAGACCCCGGCCTCGCGCTCGGCGCGCTTGCGCAGGACGAACGCCTTGCGGTCCAGCTCGATGCCGGTGCTGCCGTTGCTCACGAACAGCTGGGAGAAGGCGGGCATGGTGGTGCGGGCGCCGTTGCCGAGCAGGTCGGGGGTGACCGGCACCTCGCGCCAGCCGAGGACCGTCAGGTTCTCCTCGGCGGCGATGGCCTCGATGCGCTCCACGGCGACGGCCTGTGCGGAGCCGTCGGCGGGGAGGAAGGCGATGCCGACGGCGTAGGCGCCGGCCTCGGGGAGCTCGAATCCCGCGACCTCGCGCAGGAAGGCGTCCGGCACCTGGGACAGGATGCCGGCGCCGTCGCCGGAGTCCGGTTCGGAGCCGGTGGCGCCGCGGTGCTCGAGGTTCCGCAGGACGGTCAGGGCCTGCTCGACGAGGGTGTGGGTGGCCTCGCCGGTGAGGTTCGCCACGAATCCGACGCCACAGGCGTCCTTCTCGTTGCGCGGGTCGTACATGCCCTGCTGGGCGGGGCGACCGTCCATGGGCGACCAGGCGGTGGTGCTGGGGCCGGTCGCGGAGTGCGTGGATGCGGAACGCATCGGCTCTCCCGTCGTCGTCGTGGCAAATGTGCTGGCCGAGGGACGACGTTGGCCCTCTGCGAAATTTCGTGCAGGTTACATGATGACGGTTATCCCGAGAACCGGATATCCGCGTCCCAGCATGCGGACACGCACGAGGGCGGGGGAGGGGGAACCTTCGGGGTGATCCCGGGTGATCTGCGGTGATCGGCGAGGCTCCGTGTGACACAGGCGTATACGAGCATCGTTGCCCGGCGCCCTGGTCTTGATGCCCGGCGGCCGCGGAAGCGAAACCACCGATTTGGTTATGCCATCTCCTGCATAGTCTCTCACTCCCGGCCCGCTCAGCCTATGGCGCCGCCGATCCAGGTTCCCAGGACGTACGTCACACCGGCGGCGGCGCCACCCAGGACAAGCTGGCGCATACCGCTGTACCACCACGACCGGGCCGTCACCCGCGCCACCACCGCGCCGCAGGCGAAGAGCCCGACGAGCGCCAGCAGCACGGCCGGCCACAGGGCGGTCGCACCGAGCAGGTAGGGCAGTACGGGCAGCAGCGCGCCCAGCGCGAAGGAGCCGAAGGAGGACACCGCGGCGACCAGCGGCGAGGGCAGGTCGTCGGGGTCGATGCCGAGCTCCTCGCGGGCGTGGATCTCCAGCGCCTGCTCCGGGTCGCGGGACAGCTGCATGGCGACCTCGCGGGCGAGGGCGGGCTCGACCCCGCGCGAGACGTAGAGCTCGGCGAGCTCCTCCATCTCGTCGACCGGGTGCTTGCGCAGCTGCTGGCGCTCCACGTCGAGCTCGGCGAGGACCAGCTCGCGCTGCGAGGCCACGGAGGTGTACTCGCCGGCCGCCATCGAGAAGGCGCCGGCGGCGAGCCCCGCGAGACCGGTGATGACGATGGTCTGCGGGGCCACCGCACCGCCCGCCACACCGGTCATCAGGGCGAGGTTGGAGACGAGCCCGTCCATGGCACCGAAGACGGCCGGGCGCAGCCATCCGCCGTTGACGTCGCGGTGGGTGTGGTTGTCGCGGTGGGCGGTGTGCAGCGGCGCTTCGGTGTCGATGATGGACATGCGGCGTATCTCCCCTTTTCGCATGAGACGGGTACGCGAAAGCGACGCGCAGACGTGCCCTCCCCGGGCACTCCCCTGAACACCTCGAAACTACGCACGATTTCCGGCTCCCGCCAGCAAGGAAGGCCGTACTTACCTGGGCTTTCGCGGATCGGCGACCGGGTGACGGGCGTGTTCGGGGGGTGTTTCGCGGCGACCGACAAACCACATGGCGTGGCACAAATCCCCCAGGGGCTCATGATGGGTCCCATCACGTGGGAGAGGCGCGCCATGGAGCTGGTCGCATGCAAT
Source organism: Streptomyces sp. NPDC032091 (assembly GCF_055580265.1). NCBI lineage: Bacteria > Bacillati > Actinomycetota > Actinomycetes > Kitasatosporales > Streptomycetaceae > Streptomyces > Streptomyces sp. NPDC032091. The sequence goes on from NZ_JBVILR010000005.1 coordinate 239,648, forward strand.
CCGCAGGTCCTCCTCGAACGGGCCAGGGGCGCGCTGCTCGGCCTCGCGGTGGGTGACGCGCTGGGCGCTCCGGCGGAGAACATGAAGCCGTCGGAGATCCGGGCGCGGTGGGGCCGGATCGAGGGGTTCGTGTCGGAGGACCCGGCGGGGACGGACGACACGGAGTACGCCATCTTCTCCGGCCTGCTGCTCGCCCGCCACGGTTCGGCGCTGACCGTCGCCCACGTCGAGCGGGCCTGGCACCACTGGATCGCGGACCTCGACGAGGGCCCCTTCCGCGGGGCCGGCTTCTCGGAGCGGGGCACCCTGGAGAACCTGCGGCGGGGCCTGGCCGCGCCCATCTCGGCGCAGCACCGGCACGCGTGGTCGGACGGGCTGGCGATGCGGGCGGCCCCGTTCGGGGTGTTCGCGGCGGGCCGCCCAGCGGAGGCGGCCCGGCTGGTGGCGATCGACGGCACGGTCAGCCACGACGGGGAGGGCATCTACGGGGGCCAGGCCGTCGCCGCCGGGGTCGCGGCCGCGATGGCCGGGGGCTCCCCCGCCTCCGTCGTCTCGGCGGCCCTCTCCGTCATCCCGTCCGACTCCTGGACGGCCCGCTCGCTGCGCCGCGCGGTCACCGCCGCCCCGCGCGGGGAGCGGGCGGTGCGGTCGGCGGTGGTCATCGGCGGCTACCCCTGGACGGACCTGGCGCCGGAGGCGGTGGGCCTGGCGTTCGGGGCGTTCGCCGCCTGCGGGGGCGACTTCCCGTCCTCGGTCCTCACGGCGGTGAACATGGGCCGCGACGCCGACACCACGGCGGCGGTGGCGGGCGCCCTCTCCGGTGCCCTGTCGGGTGCCGCCGCCATCCCCACCGCCTGGTCCTCGGCGATCGGGCCGGTCCGCGGCAGCTGCCTGCCGTCGATGCGCGGCTACCACGTCCTGGACATCGCGGACCTCCTCACTCCGGAGCCCGCCGCATGACCCCACCGCCCTCGCCACCCTCGCCACCTCCGCCCCCGCCGTCCTCCTCGCCGCCTCCGGCCCGGCCGGCCGACCCGCCCGGCCCGCCGACGCCACAGTCCGAGCCCGCCGGCCCGTCAACCCCGCCGGCCGCTCCGGTGCGGGTCGACGGAGCGGGGGGACGCCCGGCGCCTGTCCTGGCGCCGGGACAGGCGCCGGGAGCGGGGCCGACCCGGCGTGGGCCGGCGGCGGGGTACTGGGCGTCGGCCCCCACCCCGTACGGCGGCGGCCTGCTCCCGGAGTCGTGGCAGGCCGGGCTGGGGGAAGGTTTCGCCCAGCCCGGAGCGGCCGCCGGAACACGCCTCGCCCCGGGAGGGCTACCGGGACCGACCCGCACGGAACCCACCCACCCGGAACCCCCGGAGCCGGCCCGAACCGAAACCCCCGAGGCGCCCCCCACAGCCCGGGGCCGGGTCGTGGGACCCGAGGCGGTCGCGCCCGGCGGTCGGGGCCGGGGCGCGGAGGCGGCCGGGGCGCCCCGCCGGATCGAGGGCCTGCTGCTCGGGCTCGCCGCGGGCGACGCCGCCGGGTGGCCCGCCGCGCGGCACCGGGCCAGCCGGATGCCGCAGTGGACCCGCCGCCTGACCCGCGAGCTCGACACCTTCGCCGAGCAGAACGCCACCACCACCCTCCCCGTCCCCATCGCCCTCAACCAGCCCCCGGAACCGCTGCGCCTCGGCCCCTCCGACGACGCCGAATGGGCCGCCTTCGCCGCCGAGTCCGTCCTCACCGCCGCCGGCGCCCTGCTCAGCGACCTCTCCCGGTCCCGCCGCATGCGGGCCGCCATCGACCTCGCCTGGAACGCCCTGGCCAGCGAGGTCGCCGCGGCGGCGGAACGGGCCCCCGAGGTCGAGTCCGCCGTGCTGCCGATGCGCGCCCGGATCTCCGTACGGGCCGGCCTCGGCAACCTCGCCGCCGGCCTGCGACCGCCCGCCACCGGCCATGACAACCCGCACTACTTCGACGACGCCGCCTGCGTCCGCGCCTGCGTGCTCGCCGTCGTCCACCCCGGCGACCCCCGCGCGGCCGCCGACCTCGCCGAGTTCGACGCCCGCTACACCCAGGACGGCGACGGCGTGCACGGCGCCCGCGCCATGGCCGCCGCCGTCGCCGCCGCCCTGGCCGGGGCCGGCACGGACGCCGCCGTCGAGGCCGCGCTCGGACAGCTGCCCGCCGCCACCGAGATCGGCCGCAACGCCCGGCACGCGGTCGAGCTCGCCCGCGCCGACGGGGACGGCGCCTTCGCCCTCGTCCCGCTCCTGGAGCACCAGATCGTGGACCACGTCTACAGCTACGGCATCGCCGCCGCCGAGACCGTCCCCGTCGCCCTCGCTCTGGCCACCGCCGCCTGCGGCAGGGTCGCCGAGGCCGTCCCGGCCGCCGCCTGCCTCTCCCGCGTCGCCGACTCCGCGCCCGCCCTCGCGGGCGCCCTGACCGGCGCCCTCGGCGGCGGCGACTCCCTGCCCGCCCCCTGGCGCGAGGCCTGCCGCGTCCTGTCCGGCTGCGCGCTGCCCCGCCTGGCCGGAACCGACCTGGTCGAGCTCGCCGCGCTCCTCACCCGTACGGAACTCACCGCACCCAAGGGATGATTCGGACATGACGTTCACACTGGAGGACCGGATCACCGGCTCCCTCGTCGGCGCCGCCGTCGGCGACGCCCTCGGCGGCCCGGTGGAGGGCTGGTCCCCCGACCAGATCGCCGAACGGCACGGCGGCCGGGTGCACGGGATCGTCGGCCCCTGGCACGAGGACTGGCGCACCGCCCGCCCCATCGCGCCGTACCACAAGGGCGACGGGCACGTCACCGACGACACCCTCATGACGCACGCGCTGGTACGGGTCTACGCGACCGTACGGGACCACCTGGACGCGTACGCGGTCGCCGAGCACCTCGTCCCCGACCTGATGTCCGTGCCCCGCTGGATCCCCGAGCTGGAGGCCGAAGCGCTGCCGCTCCAGCGGGTGTTCCTCGCCGAGAAGTGGATCGTGGCCCGGCTGCACTACGCGCACGCCGACCCGCGCGAGGCCGGCAGCGGCAACATCGTCAACTGCGGTGCGGCGATGTACATGGCGCCGGTCGGCCTGGTCAACGCGGGCAATCCGCACGGGGCCTACGCCGAGGCGCTGGACATCGCCGGGGCGCACCAGTCCTCGTACGGGCGGGAGGCGGCCGGGGTCTTCGCGGCGGCCGTCGCGGCGGCGTGCCTGCCGGGGGCCACGGCGGCGTCGGTGGTGGACACCGCGCTGGAGCTGGCCAAGGACGGCACCCGGGAGGCCATCGCGGCGGTACGGGAAGCGGCCCTGCGCCACCGGGACGTCGAGTCCGCGCTCGGGCCGCTGCGGGAGGCGGTGGCCCCGTACGACTCGGTCGGACCGGACTACCGGGCGCCCTCGCTCGGCGCGCGGCGGCCGTCCCGGCTGCACTCCATCGAGGAGCTGCCGGTCGCGCTCGGGATGCTGCTGGTCGCGGACGGCGGGTACGAGACGGCGGTGCTCGGAGCGGTCAACTACGGGCGGGACTGCGACTCGACGGCCGGCATGGCCGGGGCGATCGCGGGGGCGCTGGGCGGGGCGGCGGCGGTGCCGGCCGGCTGGGCCAAGCGGGTGGCCGAGGCCAGCCGGCTGGACCTGCACGCCCCGGCGGCGGAGCTGGCCGCCGTCGCCCGGGAGGTCTTCGCCCACGACCGCACCCGCCGCCGCGCCCACGAAACGGCGTTCACGGCCCTGGCGTCCCCCCGATGACGGGACGCCCCGCCCCGGGGGCGGAACTCGTACGGCTGACCTGGGCACAGCCCGAGGACCTGGTCGGGCACGAGCTGCGGCAGGCCGCCGAGGACGGGCGGGACGCCGGGCCGCTGCTGCGGGCCTGGCTGGCGGCGGGCGGCCGGCCGGCGCCCACCCGGGCCGGCGCCTCGCCCGCCCCCGCCGGGCCCGAGCTGCGGGCCCTCGCCCTCCGCCTCCTGGACGAACTCGCCGCCCTCCCGGTCCCCTCGGCCCCCGACGAGCCCACGGCATGGCCGGCCCTCCGCGCGACCTGGCCCGCCGCCGCCCTCCCCGGCCCCGCGCAGGCCGTCCCGGCGGAGCCGGGCGAGGTCGCGGCCGGCCTCCCGCCCCCCGCGCGGGCCGCGGTGGCGGAGCCGGCCCGCCGGCCCGGCCCCGCCGGGGGCGGGGACGCTGGGCTGTGTGCGCGGCTGGAGGCCGCCTGGGTGGGGCGGGCGGTGGGGTGCGTGCTCGGGAAGCCCGTGGAGAAGCTGCCGCTGCACGGGATCCGGGCCCTGGCCCGGGCCGCCGGGAACTGGCCGCTCGACGACTGGTTCACCGCCCGCGGCGTCCCGCCGGAGGTGCTCGCCGCGCACCCCTGGAACCGCCGCTCCGCCGCCACCTCCCTCGCCGAGAACATCGATGGCGCCCCGGAGGACGACGACCTGAACCACCCCCTCCTCGGCCTGCTCCTCCTCCAGCGGCACGGCAAGGGCTTCGCCACCGCCGACCTCGCCCGGCTCTGGCTCGACGAGCTCCCGGCCGGCCGGGTCTTCACCGCCGAGCGGATCGCGTACCGCAACCTGCTGCTCGGCCTGGAGCCCCCGCTCACCGCCACCCACCACAACCCCTTCCGCGAGTGGATCGGCGCCCTCATCCGCGCCGACGTCCACGGCTGGACCCACCCCGGCGACCCGGCCGCCGCAGCCGAGCAGGCCTGGCGGGACGCCTCCCTCAGCCATACCGCAGGCGGCGTCCACGCCGCCCTGTTCGCCGCCGCCACCGTCGCCGAGGCCGCCTCCGGCCGGGCCGACGTGCACGGCGCGCTCCGGGCCGGGCTGGCCGTCGTACCGCCCCGCTCACGCCTCGCCGAAGCCGTCCGCTTCGGGATCCGCACCGCCCGCGCGGAACCCGGCTTCGAGCGGGTCGTGGACCGGCTGCACGCCCGTTACGGCGGCTACCACTGGGTACACGCCGTACCGAACACCGCCCTGATCGCGGCCGCCCTCACCCACGCCGACGGGGACTTCACCCGTTCCGTGTGCGGCGCGGTGTCCGGCGGCTGGGACACCGATTCCAACGGGGCCACCGCCGGCTCGGTCGCCGGGCTGCTGGCCGGCTCCGCCGACCGGATCCCGGAACGCTGGACCGCACCGCTCAAGAACCGCCTCTCCACCACCGTCGCCGGTTTCGACGGCGCCGGCTTCGACACCCTCGCCCGTCTCACCGCCCAGGAGGCAGCCCGACCATGACGGCCATCGCCGTGCTCGGCAGTACCAACATGGACCTCGTCGCCTACGTCCCCAAGGCCCCGCACCCCGGGGAGACCGTCACCGGCCGGGAGTTCCGCACCGTCCCCGGCGGCAAGGGCGCCAACCAGGCGGTGGCCGCCGCCCGGCTGGGCGGGGAGGTGGTGATGATCGGCGCGGTCGGCGCGGACGAGTTCGGCGTACGGCTGCGGGCGGCGCTCGCCGCCTCGGGGGTGGAGACCGCCGCCCTGCGCACGGTCGAGGGGGCCAGCGGCACCGCCCACATCACCGTCGACGACGAGGGCGCGAACAGCATCATCGTCATCCCCGGCGCCAACGGCCGCGTCACCGGCCTGGAGCCGGGCGACGACTCCCGCATCGGCGCCGCCGACTGCCTGCTCCTGCAGCTCGAACTGCCGCTGGAGGCCGTTCTCGCGGGCGCCCGCGCCGCCCGCGCCCACGGGGTGCGCACGGTCCTCACCCCGGCCCCGGCCCAGCCGCTGCCGCCCGAACTCCTCGCCGCCACCGACCTGCTGGTCCCCAACGAGCACGAGGCCGCCGCCCTCACCGGGCTCACCGACCCGCACCGGGCCGCGGAGGCGCTGCTGCGGGAGGTGCCGGAGGTGGTGATCACCCTGGGCGCGGCGGGCTCCCTGTACGCGGCCCGGGGGCGGGCCCCCCTGACCGTGCCCGCGCCCCGGGTGCGGGCCGTGGACACCACCGCCGCCGGGGACACCTTCGTGGGGGCGCTCGCGGTGGCCCTCGGGGAGGGCCGGCCGGTGGCGGAGGCGCTGCGCTGGGCGTCGGTGGCGGCGGCGCTGTCGGTGCAGCGGGCGGGGGCGCAGTCCTCGATGCCGACGCGGGCCGAGACGGACGCCGCGGCCCTGGCCGGCGACGGGGCCACCCCGTGAGTCCCGCCCGGCCCTCCCCCGGTCCGGCCCCCGCCCCCGGCCCCCTCGCCGGGCTGCGGGTGCTGGACCTGGCCACGCTGTTCGCCGGGCCGCTCGCCGCCACCCTGCTCGGGGACTTCGGGGCCGAGGTGGTCAAGGTCGAGCACCCGCGGCGGCCCGACCCCTCGCGCGGGCACGGGCCCGCCAAGGACGGGGTCGGGCTGTGGTGGAAGCTGCTCGGACGGAACAAGCGGACGATCACCCTCGACCTGTCCGCCCCCGGCGGCCGGGACACGCTGCTGCGGCTGGCCGCCACCGCCGACGTGGTCGTCGAGAACTTCCGCCCCGGCACCCTGGAACGGTGGGGCCTGGGCTGGCCCGAGCTGTCGGCGGCCAACCCCCGCCTCGTCCTGGCCCGCGTCACCGCCTTCGGCCAGCAGGGCCCGTACGCCCGCCGCCCCGGCTTCGGCACCCTGGCCGAGGCCATGAGCGGCTTCGCGGCGATCACCGGCGAGCCGGACGGCCCGCCGACCCTGCCGCCCTTCGGCCTCGCCGACTCCATCGCCGCGCTGACCTGCGCGTACGCCGTGATGACCGCGCTCGCCGGACGGGAGCGGACCGGGCACGGCCAGGTGGTCGACCTGGCGATCATCGAGCCGATCCTCACCGTGCTGGGCCCGCACCCGCTCTGGTACGACCAGCTTGGCTACGTCCAGCCCCGCACCGGCAACCGTTCCGCGAACAACGCCCCCCGCAACACCTACCGCAGCGCGGACGGCCGCTGGCTGGCGGTGTCCGCGTCGGCCCAGTCCATCGCCGAGCGGGTGGTGCGCCTGGTCGGGCGGCCGGAGCTGGCCGACGAGCCCTGGTTCACGACCGGGACGGGCCGGGCCGCCCACACCCACGTCCTCGACGAGGCGGTCGGCGGCTGGATCGCCCGCCACAAGGCGGCGGACGTGGTCACGGCCTTCGAGGAGGCCGAAGCGGCCGTCGCCCTGGTCTACGACGTACGGGACGTGCTGGCCGACCCCCAGTTCGCGGCCCTCGGCACCGTCACCGAGGTCGACGACCCCGAACTGGGCCCGCTGCGGATGCAGAACGTCCTCTTCCGGCTGTCGCAGACCCCCGGCGGGATCCGCTGGGCGGGCCGCCCGCACGGCGCGGACACCGAAGCCGTACTGACCGAACTCGGCCTGACCGGGGCCGAGATCACCGCTCTGCGCACGGAGGGCGCCTTGTGATCCTGACCTGGCTCTACGCACCCGGGGACCGTCCGGCGGTGGTGGAGAAGGCCCTGCGCTGCGGGGCGGACGCCGTCATCGTGGACCTGGAGGACTCGGTGTCGGCCTCCCGCAAGGAGTACGCCCGCGCCGCCACCGCCGAGCTGCTCGGCGAACGGCCGCCGGTGCCGGTGCACGTACGGGTGAACGCGCTGGGCTCCCCCTGGGCGGGGGCCGACCTCACGGCCCTGGCCCGCCTGCACGGGCTGGCCGGGCTGCGGCTGCCGAAGGTCGACGCCCCGGAGCAGGTCGTCCGGGTCGCGGACCGGATGGGCGGGGTGGCGCTGTACGCGCTGCTGGAGTCCGCGCTGGGCGTGGAACGGGCGTACGAGATCGCCCGCGCGCACCCTTCCCTGCAGGGGCTGACCCTGGGCGAGGCGGACCTCTGCGCGGACCTCGGGGTGTGCGCGGAGGGCGGGCTGGACTGGCCGCGCTCCAGGGTGGTGGTGGCCGCCCGGGCCGCCGGGCTGGCACCGCCGGCGCAATCGGTGTTCCCGGACATCCGGGACCTGGAGGCGCTGGCCGCGTCCTGCGCGCGGGGGCGGTCGCTGGGGTTCCTGGGGCGGGCGGCGATCCACCCGCGCCAGCTGCCGGTGATCGAGCGGGCGTTCCTCCCGGGGCCGGAGGAGGTCGTCGCCGCGCAGGAGATCGTCGCGGCGGCCCGGGCGGCCCCCGGGGCCCTCGCCCTCCCGGACGGCCGCTTCGTCGACCCCGCGGTCGTGGCCGCCGCCCACCGCACGCTCTCGCTCGCGCAGCGGGCCCGCTAAACCATCCCGGCCCGGGGGGCTGCAAAGTCAGCCCCGCCGGCGTTTGAGGCGGCGGGCGCGCAGCGTCCGTACGGGGTCAGGGGCGGAGCCCCTGGGAACGGTGGAAGGGCGGGGAGGGGACTCCGCCCCACGCGGCGGAGCGCCAGGACGCCGGAGGGGGCGCCGCGACGTGCGCGGCGCCCCCTCCGGGCGGTCCTTCAGCTCTTGTCGGCCTCGGGCCCCTTGATCAACCCGACCGGCTTGGCCTCGGCCTTGTCGGCCTCCGGCTCGGCGTCGGACCCGGACCCGGACCCGGACCCGGACCCGGCGGCAGCCTCCGGCTTCGCGTCCTCGGCGCCGGCGGCGGCCTCGGCGTCGGCCGTCCCCGGCTTCGCCTCGTCCCCGGCACCCCCGGCGCCCCCGGCGCCCCCGGCCGGCTCCGGTTCGACGACCTCCTCACGTCCCGGCCGCAGCTTCGCCGAGAGGACGAAGTAGACGACCGCGAGGACGAAGACCACGATGGCCGTCCACACGTTCAGGCGGAGGCCCATGATGTGGTGCGCCTCGTCGATCCGCAGGTACTCGGTCCAGACCCGCCCGGAGCAGTACGCGGCCACGTACAGGGCGAAGGCCCGCCCGTGTCCGAGCTTGAAGCGGCGGTCGGCCCAGATCACCAGGCCGGCGACTCCCAGGTCCCACAGGCACTCGTACAGGAAGGTCGGGTGGTAGAGGCCGGCCACCCGGTTGGGGCCCTCGCTGATCTTCAGCGCCCACGGCAGGTCCGTGGGACGGCCGTACAGCTCCTGGTTGAACCAGTTGCCCCAGCGGCCGAAGGCCTGGGCGATGGCGATGCCGGGGGCCAGGGCGTCGGCCCAGGCGGGCAGCGGGATGCCGCGCAGCCGGCAGCCGATCCAGGCGCCCACCGCGCCCAGCGCGATCGCACCCCAGATGCCGAGGCCGCCCTCCCAGATCTTGAAGGCGTCGACCCAGTCGCGGCCCTCGCCGAAGTAGAGCTGGTAGTCGGTGATCACGTGGTAGAGGCGACCGCCGACCAGGCCGAACGGCACCGCCCACACGGCGATGTCCGCGACCGTGCCCGGCTTTCCGCCGCGCGCGATCCACCGCTTGTTGCCGAGCCAGACGGCGACGAAGACGCCGATGATGATGCAGAACGCGTAGCCGCGGAGCGGGATCGGCCCGAGATGGAGCACGCCGGTCGACGGACTGGGGATGTAAGCAAGGGTCATGGCAAGGCTGACGCTACCCTGCCGGGCGGTGGCCACCGCAACCCGCCCGGCAAGCTGAAACCAAAACCACACACGGCGGTCGCCCCGGCTCAGTCTTCCGTAGTCCCCTTGGACACCGTCTTCGAGCCGGACGGCGCCGAGGAACCGGACGAGCCCGACGAGCCCGCCTTCGGCGCGGAACCGGACTTTCCGGAAGCCCCGGCCGAAGGGGAAGCGGAAGCCGGGGCCGAAGCGGAAGCCGACGGCTTCGGGGCCGCGCCCGCGTTGGCCTCGACCTTCTCCTTCAGCTTCTGCGGGGTCAGCGGGTTGGCCTGGTCTCCGAAGATGTCCTTGCCGTCGAGCAGGACGGTCGGGGTGCCCTTGAACTTTCCGGTCCGGAACGCCTCGTGCGACTTGGTGACCCAGCTGGTGTGGGTGCCGTCCTGCACGCAGGAGCGGAACGCGGGGGTGTCGAGTCCGGCGACCTTCCCCGACAGCTCCAGCAGCTTCGCGTTGTCGCCGTAGGCGTCGTCCGTCTCCTGCGGCTGGTTCACGAAGAGGACGTCGTGGTACGCGGAGAACCTGCCGGCGTCCTGCGCGCAGGCCGCCGCGTTCGCCGCTTTCAGGGAGCCGCTGCCGCGCATGTTGCCGTCGATCAGGGTCACCAGGTGGTACTCGATCTTGAGCAGACCCCTGTTCTCCAGGTCGTGGAGGGTGTCCCGGTAGTTGTCCTCGAAGGCCTTGCAGGCGGGGCAGCGGAAGTCCTCCCAGACCGTGAGGGTGGACTTGGCGCCGTCCTTGCCGGTCTGGAGGGCGAGGGCGTCCTTGCCGGTGGCGCCCGAGGGGGCCGCGACGGGGCCCTTGGCGGACTTGCCGCCGCCGGTGTTGGCCGCGATCACGCCGACGACGGCGGCCAGGCCGAGTACGCCGACCACCGCCCCGCCGACCACGAGGGCGCGCCTGCGCTTGTCCTTCTTCCTCTGCTGCTCGCGCTCCGCCTGGAGTCGCTCCCGGGCCGATCGTTTCGTCACATCGCGGTTCGCACCGTCGTTCTTCTCGCTCACGTTCCGCCAAACGAAGCGGGGAGGCACTCGCGTGCCTCCCCGCTCCCGAATCCACCCGATCGGGCTACAGAACCCCGATCCGGGCCCGTCCCGCGTCAGGACCTGCGTACGCCTTCCGCAAGGTCGCCCGCCAGGGCCCGCACGGCCTCCAGGCCGGCCGCCAGGTCCGGGGCGTCCAGCAGCAGCTTCACGAAGGCCGAGCCGACGATCACACCGTCGGCGAAGCCGGCGACCTGCTTGGCCTGGACGGCGTTGGAGACGCCGAGGCCCACGCAGACCGGCAGCTCGGTGGTGGCACGGGTGCGGCGGACCAGTTCCTGGGCCTCGTTGCCGACCGACTCACGGGTGCCGGTGACGCCCATGAGGGAGGCGGCGTAGACAAAACCGGAACCGGCCTCGGTGATGGTGGCGAGACGCTCGTCCTTGCTGCTGGGGGCCACGACGAAGACGGTCGCCAGACCGTGCTTGGCCGCGTTCTCGCGCCACAGCGCGGACTCCTGGACCGGCAGGTCGGGCAGGATGCAGCCCGCGCCGCCGGCGGCGGCCAGCTCGGCGGTGAACCGCTCGACGCCGTAGCGGTCGATGGGGTTCCAGTACGTCATGACCAGGATCGGGACGCCGGTGGCCTCGAAGGCCTCGCGGACCGTGCGCATCACGTCCGCGATCTTGACGCCGCCGCGCAGGGCGATGTCGTCGGCGGTCTGGATGACGGCGCCGTCCAGGACCGGGTCGCTGTGCGGCAGGCCGATCTCGACGATGTCGGCGCCGCCGGCGATGACGGCCTTGACGGCCTCGATGCCGCCGTCCACGGTCGGGAACCCGGCCGGGAGGTAGGCGACGAGGGCGGCGCGGTCCTCGGACCGGGCCTTGGCGAGGGTGTCGCTCAGCAGCTGGATGTTTCCCTGGCTCACTTGTTCTCCCCCTCGGGCTCCGTGCCGTCGTACAGCCCGAAGTAGCGGGCCGCCGTGTCCATGTCCTTGTCGCCGCGGCCGGACAGGTTGACCACGATCAGGCCGTCCGGGCCCAGCTCCTTGCCCAGGTCGAGGGCTCCCGCCAGGGCGTGCGCGGACTCGATCGCCGGGATGATGCCCTCCGTGCGCGACAGCAGGCGCAGGGCCTGCATGGCGGCGTCGTCGGTGACGGCGCGGTACTCGCCGCGGCCGCTGTCCTTGAGGTAGGAGTGCTCGGGGCCGATGCCCGGGTAGTCCAGACCCGCGGAGATGGAGTAGGGCTCGGTGATCTGGCCCTCCTCGTCCTGGAGGACGTAGGAGCGGGAGCCGTGCAGGATGCCGGGCTCGCCCGCGGTCAGGGTGGCCGCGTGCTCGCCGGTCTCCACGCCGTGCCCGGCGGGCTCGAAGCCGACCAGGCGGACGTCGGCGTCCGGGATGAAGGCGTGGAAGAGGCCGATGGCGTTGGAACCGCCGCCGACGCAGGCCGCGACGGCGTCGGGGAGCCGGCCGGCGCGCTCGATGATCTGGCGGCGGGCCTCGACGCCGATGACGCGGTGGAAGTCGCGGACCATGGCCGGGAAGGGGTGCGGGCCGGCGACGGTGCCGAAGAGGTAGTGGGTGCGGTCCACGTTGGCGACCCAGTCGCGGAAGGCCTCGTTGATGGCGTCCTTGAGGGTCCGGGAGCCGGACTTCACGGCGATGACCTCGGCGCCGAGCATGCGCATGCGGGCCACGTTGAGGGCCTGGCGCTGGGTGTCGACCTCGCCCATGTAGATGGTGCAGTCGAGGCCGAAGAGGGCGCAGGCGGTGGCGGTGGCGACGCCGTGCTGGCCGGCGCCGGTCTCGGCGATGACGCGGGTCTTGCCCATGCGCTTGGTGAGCAGCGCCTGGCCCAGCACGTTGTTGATCTTGTGCGAGCCGGTGTGGTTGAGGTCCTCGCGCTTGAGGAAGATCCGGGCGCCGCCGGCGTGCTCGGCGAAGCGGGGCACCTCGGTCAGGGCGCTGGGGCGGCCCGTGTAGTTGACCATGAGGTCGTTGAGCTCGGCGGCGAAGGCCGGGTCGCTCTTGGCCTTCTCGTACTCGACGGCGACCTCGTCCACGGCGGCGACGAGGGCCTCCGGGATGAACTTGCCGCCGAAGTCGCCGAAGTAGCCCTCGGCGTTGGGGACGCTGCCCTCGGGGTCCGGGAGGAAGAACGAGCTGGTGGGCATGCCACTACTCCTACGTGGTGCGGTATGCGATCCGACGGGTGGCTGGTGTGCACCGTATTGCGCCGTCGGTCCGTCGCCCGCGCACCCCGCTGGGGGTGGGGGTACGGACGGAGCGGCCCTCGCCGGGAACCGGTGGCGGTTCGGGGCGGGGGGCCGTACGCGGTCGGCCGCGCCCGGTGCCTGGGGTACCGGGCGGGCGGAGCCGTCGTTACGACGCGGCTCCGCCGCGCCATCGCATGCCGTTGACCTGACCGGGCTCGGAGCCGATCACGTAGCGCACCCGCCGGCCGTGGACGCGCCGGGCCGGGGCGCGGCAGCCGCGGGGGCGGCAGCCGCGCGCCAGGGGCGCGTGCGCCGTCTGCACGCCGGCCGGGCCGGGGCCCGGTCGGGTGTGGACGGAGGGGCGGGAGGGGGCCATGGGAGTGGTCAGCTCCGCCCGTGGCGCAGGGCGGGGTGGGCGCCGGCGGCGACCAGGTCGGCCACGGCCGCCTTCGGGTCGCGGCCGGTGACCAGGGACTCGCCGACGAGGACGGCGTCGGCGCCCTCGTTGGCGTAGGCGATCAGGTCGTGGGGTCCGCGGATACCGGACTCGGCGACCTTCACGATGTGGGGCGGGATCTCTCCGACGACGCGCTCGAAGGTGGAGCGGTCGACCTTGAGGTCCTTCAGGTTGCGCGCGTTGACGCCGATGATCTTGGCACCGGCGGCGACGGCCCGCTCGATCTCCTCCTCGTCGTGGACCTCGACGAGCGGGGTGAGCCCGATGGACTCGGCCCGCTCGATGAGGGAGACGAGGGCTTCCTGGTCCAGCGCCGCCACGATCAGCAGCACGAGGTCGGCGCCGTAGGCGCGGGCCTCCCACAGCTGGTACGCCGTGACGATGAAGTCCTTGCGCAGGATCGGGATGTCGACGCGGGCGCGGACGGCCTCCAGGTCGGCCAGGGAGCCGCCGAAACGACGCTGCTCGGTGAGGACGGAGATGACCGCCGCACCGCCCGCCTCGTAGTCGGCGGCGAGCCCGGCCGGGTCGGCGATCGCGGCCAGCGCGCCCTTGGAGGGGCTGGAGCGCTTGACCTCACAGATCACCTTGACGCCGTCGCCGCGCAGGGCCGCGACGCCGTCCTTGGCCTGGGGCGCCTTGGCGGCACGCTCCTTGAGCTCGTCGAGGCTCACGCGGGCCTGCCGTTCGGCAAGGTCTTCGCGGACCCCTTCGATGATCTCGTCGAGCACACTCACGCGAGCGGCCCCCTTCCGGGTCGATGACGTTCGGCCGCCTTGCGGACACGTACTACTGCAAGGTCAGCACTCAAATGGTATCCGCAGGTCTGCGCGGTCTCCGCACGGACTCCGAGGTTTCCCAGGGTATGGACATATGGAATAAGAGGTTCCTATGGCCCATTCCCCCAAACCGCCCAAGTTCACGGGGCCAAAGCGGCTCCGATCGGCAGGTTCCGGACAATCGAAAATCCCAGCACCGAAACACCGATCAGCCACCACCAGGCCGGTTTCAGGGCGATCCGCGGCACCGGACCGCCGCGGAAGGCCCGCAGGAGCCACAGCGCCGTGAAGGCCGCGAAGACGAGGTAGCCGACGACCGCGGCGGCGTTGTCCCCGAGGGCCGTGACCAGGTCCCCGCGTGCGAAGGCGTGCGCACTGCGCAGCCCCCCGCAGCCGGGGCACAGGACGCCGGCCAGCCGGAACAGCGGGCAGACCGGATAGTGGCCGGGCTCGTTGGGGTCCACCGCGCCCACGTACGCGAAGGCGGCCACGGCCCCGGCCAGGGTGAGCGCCGGCGCGGCCAGCCGGCGCGCCCGGGAGGCCCGTACGGGGGCCCGGGCGGGCACCGGGGCCTGCCAGGGGGGTGCGGCCGGGCCGGGGGGAGTACTGGAGGCTTCCACCCGCTGATTCTCTCCGCTCATGACAAAAGGCGCAGCCCGTCCGGGCTGCGCCTTCCGTGCGCCGGGGGCCTGGCTCAGGCCTTCGCGGCGAGCTGCCTGGCGGCGATGACCTCGGCGAGGTCCTCGTGGGCCGGCTTCGGCATGCCCATGCCCGCGGCCTTCATCGCGAGGCCGACGACACCGCCGAGCGCGACGACGACCAGACCCGCCCAGAAGCCGACCGGGTTCGCCAGCACCATGAAGGCGCCGGAGACGCAGAAACCGATGAAGGAAATGACGACACCGGTCCAGGCGGCCGGGGTGTGTCCGTGGCTCGTGCCCGCCATGAGTTGCTCCTCGTTGATCTGTCGGGCGTGACGTCTCGCACGCTCGATGTCATTGTCCCGCACGCGGCGTGCGGATTCCCCGCCGGGTGGCCCCGTCCCGGGGCGGGGGGTGCGCCGGCCGGGGCGCCCGGCGCGGAAGGCGGCCTCAGCCGGTGGGGTCCTCGCCCCGGTCCAGGGCCTTCCACAGGTCCTCGGGCCGGTCGGGGTCCACCGCCGCGGGCGTACGCCGGCGGGGGCTGCCGTCCCGTTCGTAGCGGCCCCCCATCGCGGGCCAGCTCCGGCCGAAGCGCAGTGCCAGCAGCCCGGCGAGCAGGATCAGGGCCGCACCCGCGGCCGTGATGTACGGCCAGGCCGTGTGGCTGAGCGACACCACCCGCGCGGCGGTGTCGGCGGTCGCCACGGCGGCCCGCTCGTCCAGTGCCCGGCGGTCGTCGGCGGCGGCCACCGCCGACAGCGCGGCGCCCAGACCGCTCAGCGCGAGCAGCGCGGAGACCAGCAGCCGCCCTCGGCCCCGTACCGCGAACACCGCGACGAGGGCCGCGAGGCCGACGATGGCCAGGGCGGCGGGCAGACCGGTGACGGCCCGCCCGTCGGCGGTCAGCGGGAGCGAACCGCCCCCGACGGCGGCACTGCCCCGGGCCCAGACGCGGCCGGAGGCGAGCAGGACGACGGTGGCGCCGAGCGCGCCGAGCAGAAGGGCGACGGCCACCGTGCGGCGGCCGGCCCCGCTCTCGGGGGCGTCGGCGTTCGGGGACAGGGGTACGGCACTCACGTACCCCACTATCCCCTACGCCCTCAGCCGCGGTGGAGGCGGTTCGCCGCTCCGACCGCGCGGAGCACCGCGGCGGCCTTGTTGCGGCACTCCAGGTCCTCCAGCTCGGGCACCGAATCGGCGACCACGCCGGCCCCGGCCTGGACGTACGCCGTCCCGTCGCGCAGCAGGGCCGTACGGATGGCGATGGCCGTGTCGGAGTCCCCGGCGAAGTCCAGGTAGCCGACGCAGCCGCCGTACAGGCCGCGGCGGGAGGGCTCCAGCTCCTCGATGATCTGCATGGCGCGCGGCTTGGGCGCGCCGGAGAGGGTGCCGGCGGGGAAGCAGGCGGTGAGCACGTCGAAGGCGGTCCGCCCCTCGGCGACCCGTCCGGTGACGGTGGAGACGATGTGCATGACGTGCGAGTACCGCTCGATCGACATGAAGTCGACGACCTCCACCGAGCCGGGCTCGCAGACCCGGCCGAGGTCGTTGCGGCCGAGGTCGACGAGCATCAGGTGCTCGGCGCGCTCCTTGGGGTCGGCCAGCAGCTCTTCGGCGAGGTCGTTGTCCTCCTGCGGGGTGGCGCCGCGGTGACGGGTGCCGGCGATGGGGTGGACCATGGCCCGGCCGTCCTCGACCTTCACCAGCGCCTCGGGGCTGGAGCCGACCACGTCGAAGCCGTTCTCGAAGCGGAAGAGGTACATGTACGGGGACGGGTTGGTGGCCCGCAGGACCCGGTAGACGTCCAGCGCGGAGGCCTGGCACGGGGTCTCGAACCGCTGCGAGGGCACCACCTGGAAGGCCTCGCCGGCCCGGATGCGCTCCTTGACGTCCTCGACGGCGGCCTGGTACTTCTCGCCGCCCCACAGGGCGGAGAACTCCGGCAGCTCGGAGGCGGGCAGCGGCGTGGGCACGTAGGGCGCGGGCCGCGCGAGGTCGGCCTCCATGGCGTCGAGCCGGGCGACGGCGTCCGCGTAGGCCTCGTCGACGCCGGTGTCGAGGTCGTTGTGGTTGATCGCGTTGGCGATGAGCTGGACGGTGCCGTCCCAGTGGTCGAGGACCGCCAGGTCGGAGGTGAGCAGCATGGTGAGCTCGGGGAGCGACAGGTCGTCCTCGGTGTGGTCGCCGATGCGCTCCAGGCGGCGGACGATGTCGTAGCCCAGGTAGCCGACCATGCCGCCGGTGAACGGGGGCATGCCGCCCGCCAGGTCACGGGGAGTGTGCAGGGCCTCGACCGTGGCGCGCAGGGCCTCCAGGGGGTCGCCGGCCGTGGGGACGCCGACGGGCGGGGTGCCGATCCAGTGGGCCTCGCCGTCCTTGACGGTGAGGGTGGAGTCGCTGCGCACGCCGACGAAGGAGTAGCGGGACCAGGAGCGGCCGTTCTCGGCGGATTCCAGCAGGAAGGTGCCGGGGCGCTCGGCGGCCAGCTTCCGGTAGAGCCCGACCGGGGTGTCCCCGTCGGCGAGCAGCCTGCGGCTGACGGGGATGACACGGCGGTCGGCCGCGAGCTTGCGGAAGGTCTCGAGATCCATGGGGTGGGACCCTAACTGGCTAGTCGGCGTCGCTGAGCAGGACATCGGCGTCGAAACAGGTGCGCGCGCCGGTGTGGCAGGCGGCCCCGACCTGGTCGACCTTGACGAGCACGGTGTCGGCGTCGCAGTCGAGGGCGACGGACTTCACGTGCTGGTAGTGGCCGGAGGTGTCACCCTTGACCCAGTACTCCTGGCGGCTGCGGGACCAGTAGGTGCAGCGGCCGGTGGTGAGGGTGCGGTGCAGGGCCTCGTCGTCCATCCAGCCGAGCATGAGCACCTCTCCGGTGTCGTACTGCTGGGCGATGGCCGGGACCAGGCCGTCCGCGGAGCGCTTGAGGCGGGCGGCGACGGCGGGGTCGAGGGGGGACGTACTCATGGGGCCATTGTGCCGCGCCTCGGCGGCCCCCCTTGATCTCCGTCCGCCTGATGGGCAGCGGCGGAGCGGGTTCCGGTCGTAGGCTGGCCGGTATGTCTACCCATGCGAAGCGCGAACGTCTGCTCCTGGCCGATCTGTTGGAGGCCGCCGGGCCGCAGGCCCCGACGCTGTGCGAAGGCTGGACCTGCCGGGACCTGGCCGCGCACGTGGTGGTCCGCGAGCGCCGGCCGGACGCCGCCGGCGGCCTGCTGCTGAAGGTCCTCAAGGAGCGCCTGGACCGGGCGATGGCCGAGTACACGGCGAAGCCGTACGAGGAGCTGGTCCAGCTGATCCGCACCGGCCCGCCGAGGCTGTCGGTGTACGCGCTCAAGCAGGTGGACGAGGCGGCGAACGCGGTGGAGTTCTACGTGCACGCGGAGGACGTGCGGCGGGCGCAGCCGGACTGGTCGCCGCGGGCGCTGGACCCGGTGTTCTCGGACGCGCTCTGGTCCCGGCTGGAGAAGCTGGCGCGGCTGACGGGCCGCCGGTCGCCGGTGGGCCTGGTGCTGCGCCGCCCGGACGGGCGTACGGCGGTGGCGCACAAGGGGCTGCCGGTGGTGACGGTGACGGGCGAACCGGGCGAGCTGACCCTGTTCTGCTTCGGCCGCCAGGCCGCCGCCACGGTGGACCTGGAGGGCGAGAAGGAGGCCGTCTCCCGCCTGACGGTGGCCCAGCTGGGGATCTGAGACCCCGCCCCGCGCGGCCGGAGCCCGGTACCGCCGGGCCGGTGAAATCGGGCATGGCGGGGCCGGGCAAAAGGTTTCAGCAGCCCGCCCCGTCCCTACGCTCCGTCACGGATGCCGACCGGTTCGGTGTCGTCACCGTGAAAAGGAACGGAACCCCCATGCGTCTTCGCACCACCGCCGCCGCCCTCGCCGGAGCCCTCGCGCTGGTCCTCCCCGCCGGAGCCCAGGCGTTCGCCGACGACGGCAAGGCCCTGAACTACGTGTACGTGGACCAGAACAACACCGAGAAGAACGGCCAGCTCAAGGACATGGGCGCGGACAAATGCCATGCCCTGCCCTCCGCCGCCTCGGAGGTCGTCGAAGCGGTGAACGAGACCGACTCGGTGGCCCTGATCTTCGCGGAGGCGGACTGCGGCGGCGAGCCCGTCGCCACCCTCCAGCCGGGCGAGAAGGCCGGCGACTTCCACGCCACCTCGGTGGTCTTCCAGCAGGCCCGCCAGCAGGAGCAGCAGCAGGCGGACCGGCCGCAGGCGGACAAGCAGCAGAAGCCGGAGCAGCAGGACGACTTCGACCCCTCCACCGACGACTTCCGCTAGGCCGCCGAACGGACGGGGGCACCCGGGGCGGTCCCCCGGGTGCCCCCGTC
The DNA here is from genome assembly GCF_055580265.1 of Streptomyces sp. NPDC032091. NCBI lineage: Bacteria > Bacillati > Actinomycetota > Actinomycetes > Kitasatosporales > Streptomycetaceae > Streptomyces > Streptomyces sp. NPDC032091. The sequence continues at coordinate 258,500 of NZ_JBVILR010000005.1, forward strand.
CGTCACGTGCGCGCCGGCGGTCAGCGGACCGGGTGGCCCGCCTCGCGCAGCGTCGCCTTGACCTCGGAGATCCGCAGGTCGCCGAAGTGGAACACCGACGCCGCGAGCACCGCGTCGGCGCCCGCCGCGATGGCGGGCGGGAAGTGCTCCAGCCTCCCGGCGCCGCCGGAGGCGATCACCGGGACGGTGACGTGCTTGCGGACGGCGGCGATCATCTCGGTGTCGTAGCCGTCCTTGGTGCCGTCGGCGTCCATCGAGTTGAGCAGGATCTCCCCGGCGCCCAGCTCGGCCGCGCGGTGCGCCCACTCGACGGCGTCGATGCCGGTCCCCCGGCGGCCGCCGTGGGTGGTGACCTCGAAGGAGCCGGTCTCGGTGCGCCGGGCGTCGACCGACAGCACCAGCACCTGGCGGCCGAAGCGCTCGGCGATCTCCCGGATCAGCTCGGGGCGGGCGATGGCGGCCGTGTTCACGCCCACCTTGTCCGCGCCGGCCCGCAGCAGCTTGTCCACGTCCTCGGCGGTGCGCACGCCGCCGCCGACCGTGAGCGGGATGAAGACCTGCTCGGCGGTCCGCCGCACCACGTCGTAGGTGGTCTCGCGGTTGCCGGAGGAGGCGGTGATGTCCAGGAAGGTCAGCTCGTCGGCGCCCTCGGCGTCGTAGAGCTTGGCCATCTCCACCGGGTCGCCGGCGTCGCGCAGGTTCTGGAAGTTGACGCCCTTGACGACGCGGCCGTTGTCCACGTCCAGGCAGGGGATCACCCGTACGGCGAGGGTCATCGCGTGACCTCCTTGAAGGCCTCGACCTCCACCTCGACGACCATGCCCGGGTCGACGAAGCCATTGACGATGATCATGGAGGCGGCGGGGCGGACGGCGTCGAAGAGGGTCTTGTGGGCGCGGCCCACCTCGTCGACGTCACGGGCGTGGGTGAGGTACATCCGGGTGCGGACCACGTCCTCGGGGCCCATCCCGGCCTCGGCGAGTGCCTTGAAGGCGACCTCGAAGGCCTTGACCGTCTGGTCGTACGGGCCGCCCGCGTCGGCGGCCGTGCAGCCGGAGACCAGGACGAGACCGTTGGGGAGGGCGACGGCGCGGGAGTAGCCGATCACGTCCTCGTAGGGGCCGCCGGAGGAGATGCGGCGGACACCGGAGTCGGGGGAGCTCATGCGCGGACCGCCTCCAGGGCCTCTTCCAGGGTGAAGGCCTTGGCGTACAGGGCCTTGCCGACGATGGCGCCCTCGACGCCCAGCGGCACCAGCGCGGACAGGGCCCGCAGGTCGTCCAGGGAGGAGACGCCGCCGGAGGCGACGACGGGCCGGTCGGTGGCAGCGCAGACGTTCTTCAGCAGCTCCAGGTTGGGGCCGGTGAGGGTGCCGTCCTTGCCGATGTCGGTGACGACGTAGCGGGCGCAGCCCTCGGCGTCCAGGCGGGCCAGGGTCTCGTAGAGGTCCCCGCCCTCGCTGGTCCAGCCGCGGCCCTTGAGGGTGGTGCCGCGCACGTCCAGGCCGATGGCGATCCGGTCGCCGTGCTCGGCGATGGCCTTGGCGGCCCACTCGGGGGTCTCCAGGGCGGCGGTGCCGAGGTTGACGCGGGTGCAGCCGGTGGCGAGGGCCGCGGCGAGCGTGGCGTCATCGCGGATGCCGCCGGACAGCTCCACCTTGATGTCCATGGCGCGGGTGATCTCGGCGACCAGGGAGCGGTTGTCGCCGGTGCCGAAGGCGGCGTCCAGATCGACGAGGTGCAGCCACTCGGCGCCGGACGCCTGCCAGGCGAGGGCCGCCTCCAGCGGGGAGCCGTAGGAGGTCTCGCTGCCGGAGACGCCGTGCACGAGGCGTACGGCCTGGCCGTCGCGGACGTCGACCGCGGGGAGCAGTTCGAGCGTGGGTGCGGTCATCACAGGGTCTCGATCCAGTTGGTGAGGAGCTGGGCGCCGGCGTCGCCGGACTTCTCGGGGTGGAACTGGGTGGCCCACAGGGCCCCGTTCTCCACCGCCGCGACGAAGCGCTCGCCGTGCCTGGCCCAGGTGACCTTGGGGCCCCTGATCCTGGGGTTGGTGACCTCCAGGGTCCAGTCGTGGGCCGCGTAGGAGTGCACGAAGTAGAAGCGGGCGTCGGCGTCCAGGCCGGCGAAGGCCTGGCTGTCGGCGGGCGCCTCGACGGTGTTCCAGCCCATGTGGGGGACGACGGGGGCCTTCAGCGGGCCGACGGTGCCGGGCCACTCGTCCAGGCCCTCGGTCTCGACGCCGTGCTCGATACCGCGCTCGAAGAGGATCTGCATGCCGACGCAGATGCCCATGACGGGGCGGCCGCCGGAGAGCCGGCGGCCGATGATCCAGTCGCCGCGGGCGTCCTTGAGCCCCTGCATGCAGGCGGAGTACGCGCCCACGCCGGGCACGAGGAGGCCGTCGGCGTCCATGGCCTTGTCGTAGTCGCGGGTGATCTCGACGTCCGCGCCGACGCGCCCGAGGGCGCGCTCGGCGGAGCGGACGTTGCCGAAGCCGTAGTCGAAGACCACGACGTTCTTCGTTGCGGTCATGCCCAGAGTCCTTGGATTCGCAGGATCCCCGCGGCCAGGCACATGACGGAGCCGAGGGCGAGCAGAACGATCACCGACAGGGGCATCTTCTGCTTCTTGAAGGAGTAGACGCCCCCGGCCAGGAACAGGCCGAGGACGATGAGGACGGTGTTGAGGCCGTTCACGTCTAGAGGGCGCCCTTCGTGGAGGGGAGGATGCCTGCGGCGCGCGGGTCGAACTCGGCGGCGTAGCGCAGGGCGCGGGCCAGCGCCTTGAACTGGCACTCCACGATGTGGTGGGCGTTGCGGCCGTACGGGACGTGGACGTGCAGGGCGATCTGGGCCTGCGCGACGAAGGACTCCAGGATGTGCCGGGTCATCGTCGTGTCGTACTCGCCGATCATCGGCGCCATGTTCTCGGGCTCGGTGTGCACGAGGTAGGGACGGCCGGAGAGGTCGACGGTGACCTGGGCGAGGGACTCGTCCAGCGGCACGGTGCAGTTGCCGAAGCGGTAGATGCCGACCTTGTCGCCGAGGGCCTGCTTGAAGGCGGCGCCCAGCGCGAGGGCGGTGTCCTCGATGGTGTGGTGGCTGTCGATGTGCAGGTCGCCGTCCGTCTTGACCGTGAGGTCGAAGAGGCCGTGGCGGCCGAGCTGGTCGAGCATGTGGTCGTAGAAGCCGACGCCCGTCGAGACGTCGACCTGCCCGGTGCCGTCGAGGTTTATCTCGACCAGGACCGAGGTCTCCTTCGTGGTGCGCTCGACCCGTCCGATGCGGCTCATGCCTGCTGCTCCTTCTTCAGTGCGCGAACCGCTTCCAGGAACGCGTCGTTCTCGGCCGGGGTGCCCGCGGTGACCCGCAGCCGGCCCGGTACGCCGTTGTCCCGGACCAGGACGCCCTGGTCGAGGATCTTCTGCCAGGCGGTGTGGGAGTCCTCGAACTTCCCGAACTGGATGAAGTTCGCGTCGGACTCGGTGACCTCGAAGCCGAGGGCCCGCAGCTCGGTGACGAGGCGGTCCCGCTCGGCCTTGAGCTGCTCGACGTAGCCGAGCAGGAGGTCGGTGTGCTCCAGGGCGGCCAGCGCGGTCGCCTGGGTGACGGCGGACAGGTGGTACGGCAGGCGTACCAGCTGGACGGCGTCGACCACGGCGGGGTGCGCGGCGAGGTAGCCCAGGCGCAGGCCGGCGGCGCCGAAGGCCTTGGACATGGTCCGGGAGACCACCAGGTGCGGGCGGCCCTCGATCAGCGGGAGGAGGGAGTCGCGGTGGGAGAACTCCACGTACGCCTCGTCCACGACGACCAGGGAGGGCTTGGCCGCCTGGGCGGCCTCGTAGAGGGCCAGGACCGTCTCCGCCTCGACCGCGGTCCCCGTGGGGTTGTTGGGCGAGGTGATGAAGACGACGTCGGGGGCGTGCTCGGCGATCGCCCGCTCGGCGGCCTCCACGTCGATGGTGAAGTCCTCCCGGCGGGGGCCGGAGATCCAGCCGGTGCCGGTGCCGCGGGCGATCAGGGCGTGCATCGAGTACGAGGGCTCGAAGCCGATCGCCGTGCGGCCGGGGCCGCCGAAGGTCTGGAGCAGCTGCTGGAGGACCTCGTTGGAGCCGTTGGCGGCCCAGACGTTCTCCACCGCGACCGGGTGCCTGCCGGTGCGGGTGAGGTACCTCGCGAGCTCCGTGCGCAGCTCGACCGCGTCCCGGTCGGGGTAGCGGTTGAGGGTGCGGGCGGCCTCGGCGACGCGCTCGGCGATGCGCCGGACCAGCGGCTCGGGGAGCTCGTAGGGGTTCTCGTTGGTGTTCAGCTGGACGGGGACGTCCAGCTGGGGGGCGCCGTAGGGGGTCTTGCCGCGGAGCTCGTCGCGGATGGGGAGGTCGTCGATGCCGGTCACTGGTTCGGCACCTTCCATCCGAAGCGGGCCTTCAGGGCGGCGCCGTGCGCGGGCAGGTCCTCGGCCTCGGCGAGGGTGACCACGTGGTGGGTGACCTCGGCGAGGGCGTCGCGGGTGTAGTCGACGATGTGGATGCCGCGCAGGAAGGACTGCACGGACAGGCCCGAGGAGTGGCAGGCGCAGCCACCGGTGGGCAGGACGTGGTTGGAGCCGGCGCAGTAGTCGCCGAGGGAGACCGGCGCCCAGGGGCCGACGAAGATCGCGCCGGCGTTGCGGACGCGGGCGGCCCAGGCGGAGGCGTCGGCGGTCTGGATCTCCAGGTGCTCGGCGCCGTACGCGTCGACGACCTTGAGGCCGTCCTCCAGGCTGTCGACGAGCACGATCGCGGACTGCTTCCCGGCGAGGGCGGGCTTGATCCGGTCCTCGACGTGCTTGGTGGCCGCGACCTGCGGCTCCAGCTCCTTCTCGACGGCGGCCGCGAGCTCCTCGGAGTCCGTGACGAGCACGGCGGCGGCCAGCGGGTCGTGCTCCGCCTGGCTGATCAGGTCGGCGGCGACGTGCACCGGGTCGGCCGTGGAGTCGGCGAGGACGGCGATCTCGGTCGGGCCGGCCTCGGTGTCGATGCCGATCTTCCCGGTGAAGTAGCGCTTGGCGGCGGCCACCCAGATGTTGCCGGGGCCGGTGACCATGTTCACCGGCAGGCACTCCTCGGTGCCGTACGCGAACATCGCGACGGCCACGGCGCCGCCGGCGGCGTACACCTCGTCCACGCCGAGCAGCGCGCACGCGGCCAGGATGGTCGGGTGCGGCAGGCCCCCGAACTCCCTCTGCGGCGGAGAGGCGAGCGCGATGGACTCGACGCCGGCCTCCTGGGCCGGGACGACGTTCATCACGACGGACGACGGGTACACGGAGCGGCCGCCGGGCGCGTACAGGCCGACGCGCTCGACCGGAACCCACTTCTCGGTCACGGTGCCGCCGGGGACCACCTGGGTGGTGTGCTCGGCGCGGCGCTGGTTGCGGTGGACGATCCGGGCGCGCCGGATGGACTCCTCCAGGGCGGCGCGGACGGCCGGGTCCAGCTGCTCCAGGGCGGCCGTCAGGGCCGCCGCGGGTACCCGGACCTGCGTGAGCTCGACCCCGTCGAACTTCCGCGCGTACTCGATCAACGCCGCCGTGCCACGATGATGGACGTCCTCGCAGATGGGCCGCACCTTCTCCAGGGCGGCTTCCACGTCGAACTCGGCACGGGGCAGCAGATCGCGCAGGGCGCCACCCTCGGGGAGGGCGTCACCGCGCAGGTCGATACGAGAGATCACCCCCCAATTCTCTCAGACCGGCTCCCGCCACCGTCCGCCCGTATCACTGGCTGATACACGCCCCGGACGTCACGGCCTGCCTCTAGCGTTCCGGTACACGGAGATGACGGCGGGGGGCTGCCATGGCAGAAGCGCACGCGCGGGCACACGCGGACGGGCGTCCGGACGACCTGACCGGGCCCGAGGGGCTCATGTGGGAGGCCTTCCGCGCGGGCACCGTCTGCGACCTGGGCACCCGTTCCGCCGAACGGGACGATCCGCACGCCGACCGGCCGTGGGGGCCCGAGCGGCGGGTGCGGGCGGAGGTGGTGGCCCTCCTGCTGCTCGCCGGGCCGCCTCCGGTGCCCGGCCGGGTCGGCTGCCTGAAGCTGCGGGGCGCGCAGATCACCGGCCGCCTGGACCTCGCCGGGGGCACGGTCGCCCCGTACGTGGAGATCCGCTCCTGCCGCTTCGACGGCGAGATCCAGCTCTCGGAGGCCCGCTGCGGCACCCTGCGGCTCGACAACTGCGCGGTCCCCCGGCTGGAGGCGGCGCGCCTGCACACCGAGGGCGACCTGCACCTGGCGCGCTGCCGGGTGGCGCGCGGGATCCGGCTGACCGACGCGCAGATCGGCACCGACCTGCTGATCAGCAGCTCCGTCGTGCAGCGCGACGGGCGCGGGCGGGCCATCGCCGCGGACGGGCTGGTGGTGGCCCAGGACTTCCAGGCCGAGCTGCTGGAGACGACCGGGGAGGTCAGCCTGCGCGGGGCCCGGGTCGGCGCCTCGATGAGCCTGCGCGGGGCCCGGCTGCGCAACCCGTACGGCCGGCGGGCCCTGAACGCGCCGACCCTCAGCGTCGAGCGCACCCTCTACCTGACCTCCGCCGCCGTGGGGCCGGCGGCCGGGGAGCCTGAGCGCCCGTACGACTGGAGCCGGACCCCGACGCGGGGCGTGCCGACGCGGCCGTTCGAGTGCCGGGGCGGGCTGCGGCTGGACGACGGCCGCTTCGGGGACTCCGTCGACTTCTACTCCGCCCGCTTCGATCTCCAGCCGGACCAGGAGGTCTCGCTGCGGCGGATCCAGACGCCCGAGCTGCGCTTCGTCGGGGACGCGCCGGAGCAGGGCCGGGTGGTGCTGTCCGGGGCGAAGGTGGTGCGGCTGGTGGACCGCTCGACGAGCTGGCCGGGCCCGGGCCGGCTGTCCATGGACGGCTTCGCCTACGAGACCCTCGCGCCCCGGGGGCACTTCCCGCTGGAGCGCCGGCTGGAGTGGGTGAGGGCGGCCGGCCCCGACTACTCCCCGGAGCCGTACGAGCGGCTCGCCGCGGTCCTGCGGGCCCGCGGGGAGGACGCGGACGCCCGTGAGGTGCTGCTGGCCCGGGAGCGGCGCCGGCGGGCCACGCTGTCCCCGGCCGGGCGGGCCTGGGGGTACCTCCAGGACTGGACGGTGCTCTACGGGTACCGGCCGGGGCGGGCCGCGCTGTGGATGGCGGTGCTGTGGGCGGCGGGCACCCTGCTGTTCCTGCGGCACCGCCCGGAGCCGCTCAAGGCGGACGAGCACCCCGCCTGGAACGCCGCCCTCTACGCGCTCGACCTCCTCCTGCCGGTGATCGACCTCGGCCAGGAGGGCCAGTGGAAGACGGAGGGCGTCTGGCAGTGGGGGTCGGCGGCGCTGGTCCTGCTGGGGTGGATCCTGGCCACGACGGTGGCCGCCGGCGCGTCCCGCCTGCTGCGGCGGGGGTGACCGCCCGGCCGCCGCGGCCACTACCCTGTGGGTCGTGACCACCGTTCGCCTGCCCCTCTTCCCACTGAACTCGGTGCTGTTCCCGGGCCTCGTGCTGCCGCTGAACGTCTTCGAGGAGCGGTATCGCGCCATGATGCGCGAGCTGCTGAAGCTCGGTGAGGACGAGCCGCGCCGGTTCGCCGTCGTGGCGATCCGCGACGGCCGGGAGGTGGCGCCCACCGCGCCCGGGCTGCCCGACCCGACCTCCCTGCCCGAGAAGGGCCCGGCGGCGGGCTTCGGCGCGGACCCGATCCAGGCGTTCCACCGCGTGGGCTGCATCGCGGACGCCGCGACGATCCGCGAGCGGGAGGACGGCAGCTTCGAGGTCCTCGCCACCGGCACGACCCGGGTCCGGCTGCTGTCGGTGGACGCCTCCGGCCCCTTCCTCGTCGCCGAGCTGGAGGAACTCCCCGAGGACGCCGGGGACGGGGCGGGCGCCCTGTCCGAGGGGGTCCTGCGGGCCTTCCGCAGCTACCAGAAGCGGCTGGCGGGGGCGCGGGAGCGGTCCCTGGCGTCGGCGCCGGACCTGCCGGACGAGCCGTCGGTGGTCTCGTACCTGGTGGCGGCCGCGGCCGTGCTGGACATCCCCGCGAAGCAGCGGCTGCTCCAGGCGCCGGACACCGCGACGCGGCTGGCGGAGGAGCTGAAGCTGCTGCGCACCGAGACCGCGGTGATCCGCCACCTGCCGTCCCTCCCGGCGGTGGAACTGACCCGCGCCCCGACGAGCCCGAACTGAGGCCGGCCATGGCCAAGAAGAAGCAGCAGACGGCGGGCACGCCCGCCATCACGTCGCTGACCGCGTCCGGTGTCGCGTTCACCACCCACGCCTACGAGCACGACCCCGCGCACCCCTCGTACGGGGAGGAGGCGGCCGAGGCCCTCGGGGTCTCCCCGGAGCAGGTGTTCAAGACCCTGGTCGCGGAGGTGGACGGGGCCCTCACGGTGGCGGTGGTCCCGGTCTCGGGCTCCCTGGACCTGAAGGCCCTCGCCGCGGCGGTGGGCGGCAAGCGGGCCGCGATGGCCGACCCGGCGCTGGCGGAGCGGACGACGGGGTACGTGCGGGGCGGGATCTCGCCGCTGGGGCAGCGCCGCCGGCTGCCGACGGTGCTGGACGCCTCTGCGTCCGGCCATGCCACGATCTGCGTCTCGGCGGGCCGCCGGGGCCTGGAGGTCGAACTGGCCCCCGCCTCCCTGGCGACCCTGACGGGTGCGGTCCTGGCCCCCATCGCCCGGGCGTAGCCTGCCGCCGCGCGGGGCTTTCTGGGGCTCCGCCCCAGACCCCGCGCCTCAAACGCCGGCGAGGCTGGACACGGCAGGGCTCCCCGCCCCCGCGGCCGAACACCCGCGCCGTACGACCGCGCCGTACGCCCGCGCGGCTGGTTTCGCGTAGCGAAATTCCAGCCCGCGCGGCGTTTGAGCGCACGGGCGCGGAGCGCACGTACGGGTCCGGGGCTCGCCCCGGGAAACGGAGAAAGGGCGGGGCGGGGAGACGGCCCCGCGCAGCGGCACCCGTGGCACGGGCGGGGAGACGGCCCCGCGCGGCGGCACCGTGGCCGGCGTCAGCCCTGCGGCGGCTTCGCGTCCGCGTGGACGTGGGGCGGGGGGTACGACCCCGCCCAGGGGACCGGGTCGGGGTCGCGGGGCCCGAAGGCGGCGGTGAGCGCCAGGTGGGTCAGGGCGGCGGCCATCGGCCACCCCAACAGCACCCCGTAGGCCAGCAGCTGCAGCGGCGCGTCGAACGGCACCCCCTGCCCCGCCTTGGCCGCCGCGGCGGCGATGTCGGAGCCGGGTCCGAGCCACAGCCCCATCCGCCAGCCCAGCAGCGCGGCGAAGCACGCGCCGACCGTGAGGCCGACGACCAGCGCGACGCCCCCGCGCCGCCGCCACAGGAACACCGCGAGCGCGCTCAGCGCCCCCAGCCCCAGCGACAGCAGGAAGAAGGTTCCGTCGGCGCCGATCCGCGCCTCGCCCTCGGTGTTCTTCAGGAAGACGGCCTGGCCGTTGGCCACGTACTGGACGCGCGGCGCCAGCCATACCCACAGCAGAGCGAGGAGCGCCCCGCAGACGCCCACCACGAGGGCGACGGCGGCCCCGTCGCGGACGTCCGCGGCGGTGACGGCGGGCTCCTGGTCGGGAAGGCCGTCGGAGGGCGGAGGCGGCAGCAGCGGCGGGGTCACGGCGTCGGTCACCCCCACATCGTGCCAGGTGGTGCCGGCGGCCGCGTCAGCGGACCGCCGCCCGCCGGTACGCCCACGTCGCGACGGCCAGGGAGAGCACCCCGACGGCCGCGCACACGCCGAGGTCGGCGGCGACGGCCGCCCAGTCCGGGTGCGGGGCGAAGGTCCGCGCGAAGGCCTCGACCCCGTACGTGGAGGGCAGCAGGTCCCGCGCCCACACGATCGGCTCCGGCATCCGCTCCGCCGGCAGCACGCCCAGCAGCAGCGCCGCCGACATGCCCAGCTGCCCGGCCAGCGTGGCGAGCTCCTGCCGGGGCGCCAGCAGGCCCAGCGCCGCCCCGAGTCCGGCCAGCGCGGCCCCGGCCAGCGGCACCACGGCGGCCAGGATCCACAGCCCGCCCATCGGCAGCCCGAACAGCACGCACCCGAAGACGGCCGTCACCAGCGTGCCCGGCAGGGTGAACGAGGCGTACGCGGCGGCCGCGCCCAGCACCACCGAGGCGGGCGGCACCGGCAGGGTGGCGTAGTGGTCGAGCCCGCCGCTCGCTCGGAGCTGGCCGAAGTACTGGGCCAGGAGGTTGAGCGCGACGAAGGCGACGACGAGGACCGAGGAGCCGGCGACGACCGCGCGCGCCTCGGAGCCGCCGTCCACCACGCCCCGCATCAGGATCATGATCCCGACGGACTGGAAGGTGGCCACGAACAGCAGCGGTATGCGGGCCACCCGGGCCCGGGACAGCTGGGCCCGGTAGACGGCCGCGAGGGCGGGGAAGAGCCGCGCCCGGGGGGCCAGGACGGCGGCGGGGGCGGCAGCGGTGGTCACGACTTGACCAGACCCTTCATCCGGCCGCCCAGCGCGAGGTAGACGTCCTCCAGGCTCGGCGTAGCCAACGTGAAATCGTCGAGGGCGGCGAAGGCCGGCCCTGCGGTGACGGCGGCGACGGCGGCACGGGCCTCGTCCTGGCCCAGCCGCAGCACCCAGCGGCGCCCGGATGCGGCGGCCAGCGGCGCCAGCGCGGCGACCTCGGGCACTTCCAGCGGTGCGGCGGTGCGCCAGACCAGCTCCAGGCGGACCTCGTCGGAGACCCGGGCCTTGAGGCCGGCCGGGGTGTCGCAGGCGATGACCCGGCCCTGGTCGATGACGGCGACCCGGTCGAGGACGGTCTCGGCCTCGATGACGTTGTGGGTGACGAGCAGCACCGTGGCGCCGTGCCGGTCGCGGCGCCGGTCCACGGCCGCCCAGACGGCACGGCGGGCGACGGGGTCCATGCCGGTGGTGGGCTCGTCGAGGACGAGCACGGGCCGCTCCCCAACCAGCGCGGCGGCGAAGCAGGCGAGCCGCCGCTGCCCGCCGGAGAGCTTCTTCAGGGGGCGCCCGGCGATCGGGGTCAGGCCGAGTTCCTCCAGCACCTCGTCGCGGGCGGCCCGGGCGGCGCGGGCGTCGAGTCCGCGCAGCCGGCCGGTGGTCTCGGCGGCGAGGGCGACGGTGAGCTCGTCGAGGGCGGTGGACTCCTGCCCCAGGTAGGCCAGCAGGCGGGCGGCCCGTTCGGGGTGGCGCACGAGGTCGTGGCCGAGCAGGGTCACGGAGCCGGAGTCGGGGCGCAGCAGGCCGGTCAGCTGGCGGACCAGGGTGGACTTGCCGGCGCCGTTGGGGCCGAGCAGGCCGAAGATCTCGCCGCGCCGGACGTCGAGGGTGATGCCGTCGGTGGCCCGGGTCTCGGGCAGGGCGGGCGCGCCGCGCCGGCCGCGGACCGCGGGGTAGGTCTTGACGAGGTCACGCACCGCGCAGACCACCCCGGAAGCCGCCCCTGCGGCCTCGGCCGTGGTGTGCCCTGCCTGTGCTGTGCCCGTACTCACGAGGGAGCAGCCTACGCGGCATCCGCCCCTACTCGGCCGCCGGGGTCAACGGCGCCGCGGATGCGGAGGCCGTCGCTCCGCCGACGTGCTCGGCCGCGGCGCGCACGTCGATCTCCCTCCAGAACCCGGCGCGGATGGCGTAGCGGTCGTGCTCGTCGATCTGGTCGTCCTTGTGCGCCAGGAGCCCGAAGCGGGCGGCGTAGCGCAGCAGCTCGCCGTCGATCCGGTGCGGGACGCGCGGGTACATGGTGGCGAGCTTCTGCAGGTGGGCGCTGTCGGGGAGGCGTTCCATCCAGCGGCGGGCGAAGACCTGGCCGACCTCGAACGGGTCGCCGCCGACGGTGGTGATGTCCTCCTCGCGGTCGGCCCAGCGCTGCTCGGCGCTGGTGAGCTGGGCGAGGGTGGGCAGGGAGGCGGTCTCGGCGGGTTCGCCGAGGGGGCCGGGGCGGTCGATCCAGCCCTTGTCGGAGGACCAGCGCAGGGCGCTGCCGGCCGGGCTGGAGGTGGGGTGGCCGGGGGCCGCGGCGGCGGCGCCGGGGGCGCGCAGGGCCGCGAGGTCCTTGGGGGTGGGGACGGCGGGCTTGGCGCCTTCGGTGGCGGGGGCGGGTACGGCCGCTCCGTTGGAGGAGGGTTCGGGGGCGGCCGGGGTGCCGTTGCGGGCGGCCTCGGCGAGCGCGGCCTCGGGCAGCGGGGCGGAGAGGATGGCGGCGATCTCGGGGCGCGGTGCGGGGGGCGGGGGGCAGAGTCCGGCGAGGTCGCGGGCGCGGACGGCGCGGGTGATCCAGGTCCGGTCGAGGACGCGGCGTTCGTCGGCTTCGGCGACGAGGTCCTCGGACTGGTTGTAGTCCCCGTCGGCGGCCTGGACGGCCCACAGGTGGACGGCGACCCCGTGTTCCTTGGCGGACATCAGCCCGGGCAGCAGGTCGCCGTCGCCGGTGACGAGGACCACGTCGGAGCAGGCCCGGTTGCGGGCGAGTTCGGTGAGCTCGGCGTGCATGGCGGCGTCGACGCCCTTCTGGGCCCAGCGGCCGTCGCTGCGGGTCAGGGCGCCCAGGCGGACGGTGACGCGGGGCATGACGCGCAGCCGGCGGTGTTCGGGCTGGGGCACCCGGTCGGGGGCGCCGTCGAACCAGTAGATCCGCAGCAGCGGCTGCTGGGTGTCGGCCTCGGCGCGCTCGCGCAGGCCCTGGATGAGGGCGGAGTGGTCGACGGTGATGCGCGAGCGCGAGGGTTCTCCCGCGAGGAGGCTCGCGGCCGCGCCCAGCAGGTATCCGGCATCCACCAGGACGACGCAGCGGTCCACGCGTTCCACCCTCTTCCGTGGGGGTCCTCGACAGGTTTTCCCCGAGTCTGCCCGACCGCAAGGGCGTTGACGGCCGGAACTGGATCACCGGCGTGGCGTATCTCACGGGAGACCCGGCGGTGGGCACCGCTACGCACGGCAATGATCCAAAATGCGCGGTTTGTTGTGGTGTGTGAGGGTGAAGGCGGCCCTGGCCCCTACACCCCCCACGGAGGCATTCCATGGCCAAGAACAAGAACCAGAAGCAGCCGGCGAAGCAGCAGGCACGCCCGGGCGGGCAGGACATGCCGAAGGGCTCGACGGAGACCTCCGGCGACCGCCCCTCGCAGTCGCCCAGTCCGCTGGACATGGCCCACAAGAGCAAGTCGAAGCGCTTCGGCCACAACTGACGCCTCCGCGCGAGCGGTGAGGGCGAAGGGGGCCCGCCCCGGCAGTGCCGGGGCGGGCCCCCTTCCCGTGCGTACGGCGGGCGCCGGCCCGTCCGGGCTAGCCGGCCAGGCAGGAGGGGCCGAGGAGCACCTTGAGGTCGCCGAAGAGCGCCGGGTCGGGCTGCACCCGGTGCCGGTCGAGGCGCAGCACGGTCGTGGTGCGCGGGCCCTGGAGCTTGATCCGCACCTCGGTGTTGCCCTTGTGGTGGCGCAGGATCTCGCCCAGTCGGGTGACCATCGGCGGGGTGACCTTGACGGTGGGGATGGTGAGGACGACGGGGGCGTTGGTGCCGGCGGAGGAGAGGTCGGGGACCATCATCTCCATCGCGACGAGGCGCGGGATGTCCTCGCGCTTGTCGAGGCGGCCCTTGACGAAGACGACGGTGTCCTCGACCAGCTGGGTGGAGACGAGCTGGTAGGTGGCGGGGAAGAACATGCACTCGATGGAGCCGGCGAGGTCCTCGACGGTGGCGATGGCCCAGGCGTTGCCCTGCTTGGTCATCTTGCGCTGGAGGCCGGAGATGATGCCGCCGATGGTGACGACGGCGCCGTCGGAGTGCTCTCCGCCCGTCAGCTGGGAGATGCCGGCGTCCGTCTTGTCGGAGAGGACGTGCTCCAGCCCGAAGAGCGGGTGGTCGGAGACGTAGAGGCCGAGCATCTCGCGCTCCTGGGCGAGCAGGTAGGACTTCTCCCACTCGACGTCGGAGAACTCCACGTCCAGGCCGAAGCCGGGCTCGCTGCTCTCCTCGTCACCCATTCCGCCGAAGAGGTCGAACTGTCCCTCGGCCTCCTTGCGCTTGACCGCGACCACGTTGTCGATCATCGATTCGTGGTGGGCGACCAGGCCCTTGCGGGTGTGGCCCATCTCGTCGAAGGCGCCTGCCTTGATCAGCGACTCGACGGTGCGCTTGTTGCAGACGACGGCCTCGACCTTGTCGAGGAAGTCGGGGAAGGAGGAGTACTTGCCCTTGGACTTCCTGGTCTTGATGATCGAGTCGACGACGTTCTGGCCGACGTTGCGGACGGCGGTGAGGCCGAAGAGGATCACGTCGTCGCCCTGGGCGGCGAAGTTGGACTCGGACTCGTTGACGTTCGGCGGGAGCACCTTGATGCCCATGCGCCGGCACTCGTTCAGGTAGATCGCGGACTTGTCCTTGTCGTCCTTGACCGAGGTGAGCAGGCCCGCCATGTACTCGGCGGGGAAGTTCGCCTTGAGGTAGGCGGTCCAGTAGGAGACGAGGCCGTACGCGGCCGAGTGGGCCTTGTTGAAGGCGTAGCCGGCGAAGGGGACCAGGACGTCCCAGAGGGCCTGGATGGCCTGGTCGGAGTAGCCGTTCTTACGGGCGCCCTCCTGGAAGATCGTGAAGTTCTTCGCCAGCTCCTCGGGCTTCTTCTTGCCCATGACGCGGCGCAGGATGTCGGCCTCGCCGAGCGAGTAGCCGGCGATGATCTGGGCGGCCTTCTGCACCTGCTCCTGGTAGACGATCAGGCCGTAGGTGACCGCGAGCACCTCTTCGAGCGGCTTCTCCAGCTCGGGGTGGATCGGGGTGATCTCCTGCTGCTTGTTCTTGCGCAGGGCGTAGTTCGTGTGCGAGTTCATGCCCATCGGGCCCGGGCGGTACAGCGCGGACACGGCGGAGATGTCTTCGAAGTTGTCGGGCTTCATCAGGCGCAGCAGGGAGCGCATGGGGCCGCCGTCGAACTGGAAGACGCCGAGGGTGTCTCCGCGGCTGAGCAGTTCGAAGGTCTTGGGGTCGTCCAGGGGCAGGCCCAGGAGGTCGATGTCGATCCCCTTGTTGGCCTTCACCATCTTGACGGCGTCGTCCATGATCGTGAGGTTGCGCAGGCCGAGGAAGTCCATCTTCAGCAGGCCGAGCGACTCGCAGCTCGGGTAGTCCCACTGGGTGATGGTGACGCCGTCGGTGTGCCGCACCCAGACGGGTACGTGGTCGGTGATCGTCTCACTGGACATGATCACGCCGGCGGCGTGCACGCCCATCTGGCGGACCAGGCCCTCGACGCCGCGGGCGGTGTCGATGACCTTCTTCACGTCGGGCTCGTTCTCGTACATCCCGCGGATCTCGCCGGCCTCGCTGTAGCGGGGGTGCGAGGGGTCGAGGATGCCGGAGAGCGGGATGCCCTTGCCGAGGACGTCGGCGGGCATGGCCTTGGTGAGCCGGTCGCCCATGGCGTACGGGTAGCCGAGGACGCGGGCGGAGTCCTTGATCGCGTTCTTGGCCTTGATGGTGCCGTAGGTGCCGATCATGGCGACCTTGTCGGCGCCGTACTTCTCGGTCACGTACCTGATCACCTCGACGCGCCTGCGCTCGTCGAAGTCGATGTCGACGTCGGGCATGGAGACGCGCTCGGGGTTGAGGAAGCGCTCGAAGATCAGACCGTGGGTGAGGGGGTCGAGGTCGGTGATGCCCATGGCGTAGGCGACGATCGAGCCGGCCGCGGAGCCTCGGCCGGGGCCGACCGCGATGCCCTGGTTCTTGGCCCACATGATGAAGTCGGCGACCACGAGGAAGTAGCCCGGGAAGCCCATCGAGATGATCGTGTCCATCTCGTACTCGGCCTGCTTCAGCCGGTCGTCCGGGATGCCTCCGGGGTAGCGGCGGTGCATGCCGCGCATGGTTTCCTCGCGGAACCAGCTGACCTCGGTGTGGCCCTCCGGGATGTCGAACTTCGGCATGAGGTTGCGGAACGTGAACATGCCCTCGGTGTCGACCTGCTCCGCCACCTTCCAGGTGTTGGCGCAGCCCTCCTGCCAGGCGTCCGAGGAGTCGATGGCGTACATCTCCTCCGTGGACTTCAGGTAGTAGCCGGTGCCGTCGAACTTGAAGCGGTCCGGGTCGGAGAGGTTCTTGCCGGTCTGGATGCAGAGCAGGGCGTCGTGGGCGCCGGCCTCGTGGGCGTACGTGTAGTGGGAGTCGTTCGTGACCAGCGGCGGGATGCCGAGCTTCTTGCCGATCTCCAGCAGGCCGTCGCGGACCCGGCGCTCGATCTCGATGCCGTGGTCCATCAGCTCCAGGAAGTAGCGGCCCTCGCCGAAGATGTCCTTGTAGTCCGAGGCCGCCTTGATCGCCTCGTCGAACTGGCCGAGGCGCAGTCGCGTCTGCACCTCGCCGGAGGGACAGCCGGTGGAGGCGATCAGGCCCTCCGACCACTGGCTGATGGTCTCCTTGTCCATGCGGGGCCACTTGGTCAGCCAGCCCTCCGCGTAGGCGTCGGAGGACAGCCGGAAGAGGTTGTGCAGGCCGGTGCTGTTCGCCGCCCAGATCGTCTTGTGCGTGTAACCGCCGGAACCGGAGACGTCGTCCCGCTTCTGGTGCGGCTGGCCCCACTGGATGCGCCGCTTGTTGCGCCGGGACTCGGGGGCGACATACGCCTCGATACCGATGATCGGGGTGATCCCGGCCTTCTGGGCGGAGTGGAAGAAATCGTACGCGCCGTGCAGGTTGCCGTGGTCGGACATGGCGATGTGCGTCATGCCCATCTCGTTGCAGGCCGCGAACATGTCCTTCAGCCGAGCCGCACCGTCCAGCAGCGAGTACTGGGTGTGGACGTGCAGGTGCGTGAAGGGCGTCTTCGACACGGTGGGGGCCTCCGGGGGCGAGAGGGGCGGCAGCTATGAATCCTACGTCCCACGAGTGACAGATCCGGGGCACGGAGAGATACGGTCGGGCGTTGCAGAACCAGGAACACCTGTCCGACGTCCAGTCGGTCAGAACCCGTACCACCCCGTGCACCAGGAGGCATCCGCCATGGCGGTTCCCGAGACGACCGACGAGCAGCGCGCCGAGCAGATACTCGATGTGTTCGACACCGCTTTCGGTGAGCTGCTCGCCGCCGACCCCGCCGCCTTCGAGGTCAAGTTCCGGAAGATGGCCGCCTCGGCCTTCGCCTTCTACCGGGGCACGGCCTGCCTCTTCTACGCCGACCTGGAGCGCGACCGGCACGGCGGGCCCTTCCTGGACGAGCGCACCGGCCGGGTCTGGATCCACGGCGATCTCCACGCCGAGAACTTCGGCACGTACATGGACTCCAACGGCCGGCTCGTCTTCAACGTCAACGACTTCGACGAGGCCTACGTGGGCCCCTTCACCTGGGACCTCAAGCGCTTCGCCGCCTCCGTCGCCCTGATCGGCTACACCAAGGCGCTCAGCGACGAGCAGATCGGCGACCTGGTGCGGACGTACGCGGCCGCCTACCGCGAGCGCATCCACCTCCTGGCCACCGGGGCGAAGAACGAGGAGGTGCCCTCCTTCACCCTGGACACCGCCGAGGGGCCCCTCCTGGGCGCCCTGCGCGACGCCCGCTCGCGCACCCGGTTCTCGCTGCTGGACTCGATGACCGAGATCCGCGACCACGAGCGCCGCTTCTCCGAGGGCGGCGGGGCCATCGAGCTGGACGCCGCGACCCGCTACAAGGTGCTGGCCGCCTTCGACGGGTACCTGGAGACCCTGCCGGAGGAGTCCCTGGTCCGCCCGGACTCCTACCGGGTCAAGGACGTGGTGGGCCGCCGGGGCGTGGGCATCGGCTCGGCCGGGCTGCCCTCGTACAACATCCTGCTGGAGGGGCACAGCGACGCCCTGGAGAACGACGTCGTGATCTACCTCAAGCAGGCGCAGACCCCGGCCGTCTCCCGCCACATCACCGACCGGGCGGTCCGCGAGTACTTCCAGCACGAGGGCCACCGCACGGTGATCTCCCAGCGGGCCCTCCAGGCGCACGCCGACCCGTGGCTGGGCTGGACCGAGCTGGACGGCGCCGGGCAGCTGGTCGCGGAGGTCTCCCCGTACGCGGTGGACCTGGACTGGTCGGATCTGGACGACCCGGAGGAGATCGCGGCGGTCGTCGCGGACCTCGGCCGGGCCACGGCCACCATGCACGCCTCGGCCGACGAGGCGGAGAGCGGCCAGTCCCTGGTGCCCTTCTCCACGGAGCGCGCCATCGACGCGGCCATCGCCGCCGACGAGGAGGGCTTCCCCAAGCTGCTCGTCGACTTCGCCCACGCCTACGGGACCCGGGCCCGCGCCGACCACCAGATCTTCGTGGACCTCTTCAGGAACGGCCGGATCACCGCGTAGGCCCCGGCTCCGGGGCCCGGCGACGGGCTCCGGCGACGGGCCCCGGCCTGGCCGACAAGGCACCCCGTGATCCCTCCCTCACAGGAAGCCGTGGCAGACTCGCGGCGATGGACATATCAGGGGTCAGGATCCGGGGGCTGCGGGCCGCGCTGTTCAGCGCGCTCGTCGTGCTGCTCTCGGCCGGCTCCCACGTGCTCCTGTCCCGGGTGCCGCTGCCGCCCGCCCTGCTGAGCGGCGCCTTCGCCGGGGTCTTCGTGATCGCCTACGCCCTGGCCGGCCGCGAGCGGGGCTTCGGGCCGATCGCCGGCCTCCTGGTCCCGCTGGAGCTGGCGGCCGACACGGTCTTCACCGCCGGGCAGCGCGTCTGCTACGGCCCCGCCGGCGGCCCGGTGGCCGGGCCGCTGCACGCGCTGGGCCTGGACGGACTGTGCGGCGGGACCCCGGTGGGCGGGCCGCTGACCGAGGTGGCCGGGCCCGCCGGCGACCCGGCCGCGCTGCTGGCCGCGCCGGGGCCGTGGACGCCCTGGCTGCTGCTCGGCGCCCACGTCGGGGTCGGGCTGCTCGCCGCCGCCTGGCTGCGCCGCGGCGAGCGGGCGCTGGCGCGGCTGCTGCGGGCGGTGGCCGCCTTCGCCTTCCGGCCGCTGCTGCTGGCGGCGGCCTCGGTGGCGGCGGGCCCCGGCCGGGCCGGGCGGGCGCTGCCCGCGGCGCTGCCGGGCGCGGTGGCCCGTACCCGTTTCCCCGCGCATTCGGTGGGCCGGCGGGGACCTCCCGTACGGACGGCGACGCTCGCGAGCGTCTGACCCGTACGCAAGGACAGTCCCCCCTCCTCCACCTCCCACGGAGATCACCATGAGTTCCCGCAACAGCCAGCAGAACAAGGCCGCCGCCCGCGAGAAGCTGCGCGTCGAGCGCGAGAAGCAGGCGAAGAAGGACAAGGCCCGCCGCCAGGTGTTCGTGGCCGGCGGCGTGGTCGCCGCCCTCGCGCTGGCCGGCGGCGTCGGCTACGCGGTCGTGCGGTCCAACGAGCCCGGCTACTGGGAGAAGGCCGCCGAGGCCACCCTGGTCAAGCCGAAGAACACCGAGGGCGCGGACGGCCTGACCGTGGTCATCGGCAAGCCCGAGGCGAAGAAGACCCTGGAGCTGTACGAGGACCCGCGCTGCCCCGCGTGCGCCGCCTTCGAGCAGTCGGTCGGCGAGCAGGTCAGGAAGGACGTGGACGCGGGCAAGTTCAAGCTCCGCTACTTCGGCGCCACCTTCATCGACAACGGGGCCAAGGGCGTCGGCTCGAAGAACGCGCTGAGCGCGCTGGGCGCGGCGCTGAACGTCAGCCCGGAGGCCTTCCTCGACTACAAGGCGGCCCTGTACTCCAAGGCGCTGCACCCCGACGAGACCGTCGACAGCTTCGCCAAGGACGACTACCTGCTGAAGGTCGCGGACACCGTCCCGGCGCTCAAGGGCAACGCCGAGTTCAAGAAGGCCGTCGAGGACGGCACGTACGACCGGTGGGCGATGGACATGTCGAGCGCCTTCAACAAGTCGGGCGTGACGGGCACTCCGACCCTGAAGATGGACGGCAAGAAGATCGACACCCCGGCCACCCCGGAGGCGTTCACCGCCGCGATCGACAAGGCACTCGCCGGCTGATCCCCCCGCAATACCGCTATAACGGGCGGGCGAACTCTCAAAGTTCGCCCGCCCGTTGTCGTTCGGTGACTGTTCCCGGCCACATACCGATCAGTAATATGACCCCCCGTGACCAGTCATCTCACCCCCCTTTCCCCCGCGGCGACTTCCGCCGCGGGCGCGGCGAACCCCCGCCGCCGCACGGTCGTCCTGGCCGCCGCCGCCACGGCCGCCCTCGCGCCGATCGCCCTGGGCGCCTCCGCCGCCCGGGCCGCGGAATCCGCCCCCGCCTTCCTGCACGGCGTCGCCTCCGGCGATCCGCTGCCGGACGGCGTCCTGCTGTGGACCCGCGTCACCCCCACCGCCGAGGCCGTCCCGGGCTCGGGCCTGGGCCCGGACACCGCGGTGGGCTGGGAGGTGGCCGAGGACAAGGCCTTCTCCCGCGTCGTCGTGCGCGGCTCCGTGACCGCGAGCGCCGCCTCCGACCACACCGTCAAGGTGGACGTGCGCGGCCTGCGCCCGCACACCCCGTACTGGTACCGCTTCACCGCCGGCGCCACCGTCTCCCCCGTCGCCCGCACCCTGACCGCCCCGGCGGCCGACGCCGCCACCGCGGGCGTGCGCTTCGGCGTGGTCTCCTGCTCCAACTGGGAGTCCGGCTACTTCTCGTCGTACCGGCACCTGGCCGCCCGCACCGACCTGGACGCGGTGCTGCACCTGGGCGACTACATCTACGAGTACAAGACCGGCGAGTACCCGGCCGCGAAGTACGTCGTGCGCCAGCACGAGCCGAAGAACGAGATCCTCACGCTGGCCGACTACCGGACCCGGCACGGCCAGTACAAGACGGACCGCGACGCCCAGGCGATGCACGCGGCCCACCCGATCGTGGCCATCTGGGACGACCACGAGTTCGCCGACAACGCGTGGTCCGGCGGCGCCAACAACCACACCCCGGGGACCGAGGGCGACTGGGCGGCCCGCGCGGCCGCGGCCAAGCAGGCGTACTTCGAGTGGATGCCCGTACGCGCCTCCATCGCGGGTACCGTGTACCGCCGCCTGCGCTTCGGCAACCTGGCCGACCTGCACCTGCTGGACCTGCGCTCGTTCCGCTCGGAGCAGGTCAAGGCCGGCAGCGGCGCGGTGGACGACCCGGAGCGCACCATCACCGGGCGGGCGCAGCTGGACTGGCTCAAGGCCGGCCTGGCGGGCTCGACGGCGACCTGGAAGCTGGTCGGCACGTCGGTGATGATCTCGCCGGTGGCCTTCGGCTCGCTGCCGGCGCAGGTGCTCCAGCCGCTCACGCACCTGCTGGGCCTGCCCGAGGGCGGGCTGGCGGTCAACACGGACCAGTGGGACGGCTACACGGACGATCGCAAGGAGCTGCTGGGCCACTTGAAGGACCGGAACATCAAGAACACGGTGTTCCTGACCGGCGACATCCACATGGCCTGGGCGAACGACGTCCCGGTGAACATGGCCACGTACCCGGGGTCGGGCACGGTCGGCACCGAGTTCGTGGTCACCTCGGTGACCTCGGACAACATAGACGACACCCTGCACGTACTGCCGCACACCGTGTCGCTGGTGGCGGAATCGGCCATCAAGGCCGCGAACTGGCACGTGAAGTGGCTGGACATGGACTCGCACGGCTACGGCGTGCTGGACGTGACGGCCGAGCGCTCGCAGATGGACTACTACGTGGTGTCGGACAAGCGGCGTCAGGACGCGACCTCCTCCTGGGCCCGTTCGTACCGCACCCTGAACGGAACGCAGAAGGTGGAGCGGGTCGACCAGCCCGTCCGCTGATCTTCCTGACATACCGTCAAATCTTGCGCGGGACGGGGCTCCTGGTGCAGACCAGGAGCCCCGGATGTACCTCGGGCAACAAATCTTTAACTTCCGGGTACTTGCGAAATGAATGACATGCACACATAAACTTCCGGCCAGCGTGAGGAAATACCTCACCCCCCACCACGCTTGCCGAGGAGTCACCGTGCGCGCTGTTGCCCGCATATCCCCCCTTCTCCGGCGCCGCCTCATGGGTACGGCCGTCCTGGCCTCCACCCTGGCGTTCGCCCCGCTGACGGCCCCCACCACCGTCGCCGCCGCCCCGAAGACCGGCGCCGAGGCCTGTGCCGAGCAGGGCTCCGCCCCTGCCAACGCCCGCGTCGCCAAGCCCAAGGACACGCACGCGGCCGAGCCCAACGAGCTGTCCGAGGCCCAGACCAAGGCCATGGACGCGGACCTCAAGAAGAAGCTCGGCCAGATGCAGCTGTCGCCGCAGCAGGTCTTCGGCGCGCGCGAGGGCGTCAGCTCCCTGGCCGCCGCCACCACCATCCCGGTGTACGTCCACGTGATCACCAACGGCAGCCAGGGCAAGCTGACCGCCACGGACATCACCAACCAGATCAACGTCCTGAACGCCGCCTACAGCGGCAAGGGCACCGGCAACGTCGACTCCGGCTTCCAGTTCTCCCTGGCCGGCACCGACTACACCGACAACGCCGCCTGGTACACCGTCTCCGACGGCACCCAGGCCGAGAAGGACATGAAGAACGCCCTGCGCAAGGGCGGCAAGAACGCGCTCAACCTCTACACCGCCAACCTCGGCGGCGGCCTGCTCGGCTGGGCGACCTTCCCGAGCTCCTACGCCTCCGCCCCGAAGATGGACGGCGTGGTCATCCTCAACTCCTCGCTGCCCGGCGGCTCCGCCACCAACTACAACGAGGGCGACACCGCCACCCACGAGGTCGGCCACTGGATGGGCCTCTACCACACCTTCCAGGGCGGCTGCTCGGGCAGCGGCGACTCCGTCTCCGACACCCCGGCCGAGCAGAGCGCGGCCTTCGAGTGCCCGACCGGCCGTGACTCCTGCACGAGCAAGCCGGGCGTGGACCCGATCCACAACTTCATGGACTACACGTACGACTCCTGCATGTACCAGTTCACCGCCGGCCAGGTGTCGCGCATGAAGAGCATGTGGACCGCCTACCGCGCCTGATCGCGCGCACCGCTCCACACCGCACGCACACGGCGGGGCCCGGCGCAGCAAGCGCCGGGCCCCGTCCCGTTCGTTCCCCCTGTCCCCCTGTCCCCCTACAGGCTGTCGAGGAAGGCGAGCGCGATCCGCCAGACCTCCTCGGCGGCGTCCGCGTCGTAGTCGTCCAGGTCCGGGTCCGTGAACAGGTGCCCGGCACCCGGATAGCTGTGGATCTCCACGTCCGCCCCGGCCCGCCGCATCCGCAGGTACCAGGCGGTCAGCCAGTCGTGCGTCTCGAAGGGGTCGGGGTCCGCCATGTGCAGCTGCACCGGCAGCTCGTCGGCCGAGGTGTCGTCCTCCAGGTCCGCCGTGCCGTGCAGGAGCAGCAGTCCGCGCGCCTTGTCGTCGGCCAGCGCCAGGTGCTGGGCGACGGAGCCGCCGAAGTCGAAACCGGCGTAGACCAGGCCCTGGTCGGAGAAGGGCGCCGAGGCCAGCACCGCCCGCTTGAGCAGCTCGTCGCGGCCCACCTCCTCCAGGTGGGCCACGCCCTCCTCGAACGTCTCGAACGTACGGCCCTCGAAGAGGTCGGGCACCTGCACCCGGTGTCCGGCGGCGCGCAGCCGGTCGGCCGCCGCGTGCACCGCGGGCCGCAGCCCGTACGTCGAGTGGAAGAGCATGATGTTCATGCCTCCCATCGTGCCATTGCCCGGAAAGGGAGGAGTCCGGCGGCGCCCCGTGGATAGGTTCTCCCGCATGGAGATGGAGAACGTCCTGCGTCCCGCGATCGCCGTCTGCGCCGTCCTGCTCCTCACCCTGCTCGCCGGCCGGCTGCTCGACCTGCTGCTGCGCCGGGCCGACGCCCGGCACTCCGAGACCCCGCTGTGGGGTCTGCTGCGCCGCTGCGTCCCGCCGTTCCGGCTGGTCCTGGCCACGGCCGCGCTCCAGACCGGGTACCGGTCGGCGCACGTCCTGCCCGGCCACGCGGCCGCCGTGGGCCACGTCCTGACCCTGGTGCAGATCGCCTCCACGGCCTGGCTGCTGGTCGGCATCGCGACCGCGGTCGTGGACTCCGCGTACGCCCGCTACGCCGCCTCCGCGCCGGACGACGCCCGGGTGCGGCGGGTGCGCACGCAGGTCACGCTGATCCAGCGGGCGCTCACCGCCGTGGCCGTCGTCGTCGCGGCCGCGGCGATGCTGCTGACCTTCCCGGCGATGCGCACCGTCGGCGCCTCGGTGCTGGCGTCGGCCGGGGTGCTCGGCATCGTGGCCGGCATCGCCGCCCAGGCCTCCCTCGGGAACCTCTTCGCCGGGCTCCAGATCGCCTTCGGCGACACGGTGCGCATCGGGGACACGGTCGTCGTGGACAAGGAGTGGGGGAAGGTCGAGGAGATCACGCTGACCTTCCTGGTGGTCCGCACCTGGGACGAGCGCCGGATCACGATGCCGGTCTCGTACTTCACGAGCAAGCCGTACGAGAACTGGTCGCGCGGCGGCGCCCAGATGACCGGCACCGTCTTCTGGCACCTGGACCACGCGGCCCCGGTCGCCCTGATGCGGGACAAGCTCGCCGAGCTCCTCAAGGACATCCCCGAGTGGGACGGCCGCGCGGCCGGCCTGGCCGTCACGGACACCACCCCGAACACCATCGTGGTCCGCGCGGTGGTCACGGCGAAGGACGCCGACGACGTGTGGACCCTGCGCTGCGCGGTCCGCGAGCAACTGATGACCTGGCTGGCAACGGAGCACCCGCACGCCCTCCCCCGCGTCACGACGACAGAGGCCCCACCTCAGCCCTAGGGCCTGTCGTCAAACTCCCGTCTGCCCCGCGACGCCTGGCACGCGCTCTCGCCGCACCGGGCGAAAGCCAAGTACGTCCAGTACGCGGGCTTCCGCCCGGCACACCGAGAGCACGCACCAGACGCCGCGGGGCCGCCCTCCGGGCGACGACGGGAGTTTGACGACAGGCCCTAGACCGCACCACCGAGGAGGGTGGCTGCCGACTCCGCCGCGAGGTCCTCGGCGTGCGGGGGCAGCGGGTCGCGCGCCCGCAGCGGGCGGCGGACCACGGCGAGCGGCAGGTCGATCAGGGCCAGGGCGACCAGGTCCCGGCCCTCGGGGCCGGTCAGGCCGAGGGCGGCGGCGAGCCGGGCGAGCCGGCCGAAGACGCGTCCGTTGCCCCGGTCCGCCCGTTCCCGGTGTTCCTCGGACCATCCGGCGCGGCCGAACTCTTCGGGGCCGTACAGGAGCAGGGCCGCCTCGGCCGGAGAGGACCGGCTCCAGGCGACGACGTGGCGGGCCCCGGCGCGGGCGGACCGGAGGGGTTCGGTGTCCCCGTCGAGCGCGGCCAGGTACCCCTCCTGGAACCGCTCGACGGTGCGCAGCCACACCTCCGCGAGCAGCGCCGGGCGCCCCGGGAAGCGGTGGTAGACGGATCCGCTGGGCGCGCCGACGGCCTGGGCGACGGCCGACATGGTGACGGCGGCCGGCCCTCCGCCGGCGGCGAGGAGGACGGCGGCGTCCAGGAGTGCGCCGGTGTCGAAGCGGGGTGGTCTCGGCATGAATCAGAGAGTACTCTCCACAACAATTAGAGAACCCTCTCTAATTGAGCCGAGGAGCCGGTCATGCCTGTCCACAACGTGCACGAACGCCTGTTGCCGATGCCCGCCGCCGACGTCGGAACCCTCCTCGACAGCCTGGCCTCCGGGCCCGGGGACCGGCTCTGGCCGCACCGGACCTGGCCCGCGATGGAGTTCGACGGCCCCCTGTCGGCCGGCGCGAAGGGCGGGCACGGCCCGGTGCGGTACACCGTGGCCGCGTACGTGCCGGGGACCTGGATCCGCTTCACCTTCACCGGCCCCCGGGGCTTCCACGGGTTCCACGAGTTCGCCGTCCTGCCGGTCGACGACCGGCGCACGGTCCTGCGCCACACCCTCTCGATGCGCGTCACCGGCCCCGCCCGCCTCAGCTGGCCGCTGGCCTACCGCTGGCTGCACGACGCCTGCCTGGAGGACGGCCTGGACCGCGCCGGCCGGCCCGCGCGCCCGGCCCGCCGCTCCCGGTACGTCCGCCTGCTGAGGGCCGTGGCCGTCCGGGGGCGTTGACGGCCCACGGCGCCTACGCGCTCCGCAGGCTGCGTACGTCCAGGTGGCGCAGTACGCGGTCCACGATCTCCGGGTCCGCCCCCGGTTCGCTGCGGGCCGACAGCACCTCGTGGCGGGCGGCGGACATCATCTCGCGCTGGATCCGCTGGACCTGGCGGATCCGCTCGACCCGCTTCGCGTACGCCTCCCGCCGCTCCTCGTCGACCAGGTCGGGGCTGATCCTCGCGCCCACGTCGTACGCGCGCCGGTACAGGACCTCGACCAGGTCCTCCGGGAGGTCCTCCATCTCCTCGATCTCCCTGAGCCGCCGCTTCGCCGCCTTCGCCGCGCGCAGCGCGAGCGCGCGCTCGGTCTCCCGTTCGGCGTCCGTGTCGGGCTCCACTCCCAGCCGCCGCACCAGCCACGGCAGGGTCAGCCCCTGGAACACCAGGGTCGCCATGATCACCGCGAAGGCGATGAAGACGATCTCGTCGCGGTCCGGGAAGGGGTCCCCCGCGTCCGTCCGCAGCGGGATGGCCAGGGCCAGCGCGACGGACGCCACCCCGCGCATCCCCGCCCACCACATCACCACGCTCTCCCGCCAGCTCAGCGGGATCTCCTCGTCGTAGTCGCGCCGGCCGTGCAGCTTCTTCGCGAGCCAGCCCGCCGGCAGCAGCCACGCCAGCCGCACCCCCACCACCACGGCGACCACGGCCGCCGCCCAGCCGGCCATCTCCCACTCGCGGCCCTTGGCGACGCCGAAGACGTTGTGGAGTTCCAGTCCGATCAGGCCGAAGGCGACGCCGGTGACGAGGACGTCGACGACCTCCCAGAAGGTGTGCCCGGCGAGCCGGCCCAGCACGTCGTCGGCGTCGTTCGCGTACTCGGCGAGGAAGAGGGCGGTGGTCAGTACGGCCAGCACCCCCGACCCGCGCAGCTCCTCGGCCAGCACGTACGAGACGAACGGGACCAGCAGCGTCAGCCCGATCTGGAGGGTGGCGTCATCGAGCCGGCCCATCAGCCGGTTCGTGGCCCAGCCGAGCGCGAGCCCGACGGCGACGGCCACCACCGCGGACAGGACGAACTCCCCGAGCGCGTCGGGCCAGGAGAAGGTGCCGCTCACCGCGGCGGCGACGGCCACGTGGTACAGCACGATGGCGGTGACGTCGTTGAAGAGCCCCTCGCCCTCCAGGATCGACACCATGCGGCGCGGCAGCCCGAGCGATCCGGCGACGGCGGTGGCCGCGACGGGGTCGGGCGGGGCGACCAGCGCGCCGAGCGCGACGGCCGCCGCGACGGGCAGCCCGGGGACGACGGCGTTCGCGACGGCGGCCACGGCGGCGGTGGTCACAAAGACCAGGGCCACGGCCAGCAGCAGGATCGGCCGGACGTTCGCCGCGAACTGCCGCCACGAGGTGCGTTGCGCGGAGGCGTACAGCAGGGGCGGCAGCAGCAGGGGGAGGATGTACTCGGGCGCGATGTTCACGTTGGGCACGGCCGGCACCAACGCCAGCCCGACCCCGCCGAGGGTCATCAGCACGGGCGCGGGCAGGCCGAGCCGGTCGCCGAGCGGAACGGTGACCACGGCGCCGAGCAGCAGCAAGAAGAGCAGAGCGAGCTGATCCACTCGTCCACCCTGCCAGGGGGCGGTGCCGCTTCCGGGGATTGAGCCCCCGCCGCCCCCGCCCGTTCCTACTGGCTCTCGGCGCGGATCACGTCGAGGGCGTGCTGGAGGTCGGCGGGGTAGCCGCTCTCGAACTCCACCCACTGCCCGTCCGCCGGGTGCTCGAAGCCCAGGCGCACCGCGTGCAGCCACTGGCGGGTCAGGCCGAGCCGCTTGGCGACCGTCGGGTCGGCCCCGTAGGTCAGGTCGCCGACGCACGGGTGCCGGTGGGCCGACATGTGCACGCGGATCTGGTGCGTACGCCCCGTCTCCAGCTTGATGTCCAGCAGCGACGCCGCCCGGAACGCCTCGATCAGGTCGTAGTGCGTGACCGACGGCTTGCCGTCCTGGGTCACCGCCCACTTGTAGTCCGCGCTGGGGTGACGCCCGATCGGCGCGTCGATGGTGCCGCTCATCGGGTCCGGGTGCCCCTGCACCAGCGCGTGGTACCGCTTGTCCACGACCCGCTCGCGGAACTGGTTCTTCAGCGAGGTGTACGCCCGCTCCGACTTGGCCACGGCCATCAGGCCGGAGGTGCCGACGTCGAGGCGGTGCACGATGCCCTGGCGCTCGGAGGCGCCCGAGGTGGAGATCCGGTAGCCGGCCGCGGCGAGGCCGCCGATGACGGTGGTGCCGGTCCAGCCGGGGCTCGGGTGGGCGGCGACGCCGACCGGCTTCATGATGACCACGACGTCGTCGTCGTCGTGGATGATCTCCATGCCGGGCACCGGCTCGGCCACGAGTTCGATCGGCCGCGGCGGGGCGGGCATCTCGACCTCCAGCCAGGCGCCGCCGTGCACGCGCTCGGACTTGCCGACGACGCTGCCGTCGACCGAGACCTTCCCCTCCGCCGCCAGTTCGGCCGCCTTCGTCCGGGAAAAACCGAACATACGGGCGATGGCGGCGTCGACGCGCTCGCCTTCCAGGCCATCGGGAACGGGCAGGGTGCGGATCTCGGGAATCGTACTCACCCGTCGAGTATGCCGGACCCGGCGGAAGACCATTCCCGCGCGCGGCCCCGAGGTCAGTCCTTGTGGACGGTGCCGTCCGGGTCCAGGCCCTTGAAGGACAGCAGGACGATCAGGATCCCGCCGCACACGATCGCCGAGTCGGCGAGGTTGAAGACGGCGAAGTGGGCGGGCGCGATGAAGTCGACCACGGCCCCCCGGAACACGCCCGGCGAGCGGAAGATCCGGTCGGTCAGGTTGCCCAGCGCGCCGCCCAGCAGCAGGCCCAGGGCGATCGCCCACGGCAGGCTGTACAGCTTGCGGGCCAGCCGGACGATCACCACGATCACGGTCGCCGCGATCACCGTGAAGATGATCGTGAACGCCTCGCCGAAGCCGAAGGCCGCGCCGGGGTTGCGGATGGCGTCGAACTTCAGCAGGTCCCCGACGACCTCGATCGGGGGCTGGTGCTCCAGCCGGGCCACGACCAGCATCTTGCTGCCGAGGTCGAGCAGGTACGCCAGCACCGCCACCACGAGCAGCGCCGCGATCCGCCTGCGCCCCCGGGGCGCGCCGGGCTCCGACTGCGGCTCGGCGTCGTCCCCGACCTCCGGCGTACCGATGATGCGCTCCGCCTCTGCCACGTGAGTCCCTCGAACTAGCTCGATCCCGACGAGACACGAGAGTACGTCAGGGTGCGTACGTCCTGGCTAGTGCCTTCGCTCCTGCTTCTGCTTGCAGTCCACGCACAGCGTGGCCCGCGGGAAGGCCTGCATCCTGGCCTTCCCGATGGGTTTGCCGCAGTTCTCGCACAGCCCGTAGGTGCCCGCCTCCAGCCGTTCCAGCGCCCGCTCGGTCTGCTCCAGCATGGAGGTGGCGTTCGCGGCGAGCGCCAGCTCGGACTCCCGGGTGATGTTCTTGGTGCCCGTGTCGGCCTGGTCGTCGCCCGCGCCGTCGCCCGAGTCGCGCATCAGACCGGAGATGGCCATCTCGGAGGCCTCCAGCTCCACGCGCAGCCGCATCACCTCCGAGAGCAGCTCGGTACGGGCCTCCGCGACCTCCTCGGGGGTCCAGGGCTCCTCCCCGGGGCGTACGGCGAGCTCGCCTGGGGTGGCGGCCACGACGCCGCCGGCGGTGTCGTCGGCCGTCTTGCGGGCCGTACCCGCGGTCTTCTTGGCAACCACTTTCCGAGCTCCCGTCTTCCGCGCGGCCGGGGCCGCCCCCTCGGCTCCGGCCGAGGAGGCCGGGCCCTTTCCCGTGCTACGCCCGCCCGAAGCCGCCGGGGCCTCTTCGGCCGGAGCCTTCCGGGCCGCCGTCTTCTTCACGGCCGTCGTCTTCTTCACGGCCACCGTCTTCTTCACGGCCGTCGTCTTCTTCGCCACGGCCTTCTCGGCCGGAGCCTTCTTGGCCGCGGCCTTCTTCGCCGGCGCCGTCTTGGCCGCGGCCTTCTTCGCCGGGGCCTTCTTCGCCGCGGCCGCCTTCTTCTCCGGGGGCGCCTTCTTCTCCGGAGCGGCCCGTTCGGCGGCAGCCGTGGAGCCCGGCACAGCAGCCACCTCCCGTGTCGCCGTCTTCTTCGCCACCATGGCCGCGGCCCCTTTTCACCGGATGTGGCCTTTTTAGCCAAATCGTGCCGGAACGATAAATCGGCTCCGACCCCACGGCAACGGGGCACGCGTCCATCAAGGTCAACCTGCATCCGTTGTGCCCAGCGGGAGCCCCCGTAATCCGCCCCGCCGCCCCCCGCGGATCCCCGGACGGCCCATCGGGCCGTCCGGGTCACGCCCGCGCCCCGCCGGATAACCGGTCTGCCGAGCCGTGCCCCGGCCCGTACACTGGGCGCAGCGAAAGGCATGGATGGGGACGAGTAGCGTCGGACGCAGCCAGGAGCGACCCGGGGACGGTGAGAGCCCGGGGGCGAGCGCGATGTGAAGGATCACCCCGGAGCCGCCGGAAGAAAGCCCGCACGGGGGCCCGTGGATCCCCGTGGGGCCGGTAGAACCGGCTTCGCACCCCAATGAGGGGGCCGCCGGACCCGTCCGGAGGCCAAGGAGGGTGGTACCGCGGGAGCAGCAGATGCTCTCGTCCCTCCGGACGGAAGTGACACACCCGCCGGAGGAAGAGTTCAGCCTCATGACCACACCGCCGCAGTACCGCCCGGTACCCGCCCAGGTCGACCTGCCCGCCCTCGAACACGCCGTCCTCGACTTCTGGCGCGAGAGCAAGACCTTCGCCAAGACGCTGGAGCAGTCCGAGGGACGCCCCGAGTGGGTCTTCTACGAGGGCCCGCCCACCGCGAACGGCATGCCCGGTGCGCACCACATCGAGGCCCGCGTCTTCAAGGACGTCTTCCCCCGCTTCCGCACCATGCGCGGCTACCACGTGGCCCGCAAGGCCGGCTGGGACTGCCACGGCCTGCCGGTCGAGCTCGCCGTCGAGAAGGAGCTCGGCTTCAACGGCAAGCAGGACATCGAGGCGTACGGCATCGCCGAGTTCAACGCGAAGTGCCGTGAGTCCGTGACCCGCCACACCGACGCGTTCACCGAGCTCACGACCCGCATGGGCTACTGGGTCGACCTGGACGACGCGTACCGGACCATGGACCCCGAGTACGTGGAATCGGTCTGGTGGTCGCTGAAGGAGATCTTCAACAAGGGCCTGCTGACCCAGGACCACCGCGTCGCCCCCTGGTGCCCGCGCTGCGGCACCGGCCTCTCGGACCACGAGCTGGCCCAGGGCTACGAGACGGTCGTCGACCCCTCCGTCTACGTCCGCTTCCCGCTGACCTCCGGCCCGCTCGCGGGCGAGGCGGCGCTCCTGGTGTGGACGACCACCCCCTGGACCCTGGTGTCCAACACGGCGGTCGCCGCCCACCCCGACGTCACGTACGTGGTCGCGACCAACGGCGACCAGAAGCTGGTCGTGGCCGAGCCGCTGCTGGAGAAGGCGCTCGGCGAGGGCTGGGAGGCCACCGGGCAGAGCTTCACCGGCAAGGAGATGGAGCGCTGGACGTACGAGCGCCCCTTCTCCCTCGTGGAGTTCCCCGAGCCCGCCCACTACGTCGTGAACGCCGAGTACGTCACGACCGAGGACGGCACCGGTCTGGTCCACCAGTCCCCCGCCTTCGGCGCCGACGACCTCGCGGTCTGCCGCGCGTACGGCCTGCCGGTCGTGAACCCGGTCCGCCCCGACGGCACCTTCGAGGAGGACGTCCCGCTCGTCGGCGGCGTCTTCTTCAAGAAGGCCGACGAGAAGCTGACCGCCGACCTCGACGCGCGCGGCCTGCTCTTCAAGCACATCGCCTACGAGCACAGCTACCCGCACTGCTGGCGCTGCCACACGGCCCTGCTCTACTACGCGCAGCCGTCCTGGTACATCCGCACCACCGCCGTCAAGGACGCGATGCTGCGGGAGAACGAGAAGACGAACTGGTTCCCCGAGTCGGTCAAGCAGGGCCGCTTCGGCGACTGGCTGAACAACAACATCGACTGGGCGCTCTCCCGCAACCGCTACTGGGGCACCCCGCTGCCGATCTGGCGCTGCGAGGAGGACCACCTCACCTGCGTCGGCTCGCGCGCCGAGCTGTCCGAGCTCTCCGGCCGGGACCACTCGGAGCTGGACCCGCACCGCCCCTACATCGACGACGTCACGTTCCCGTGCACGCACGAGGGCTGCTCGCTGACCGCCGTCCGCGTGCCGGAGGTCATCGACGCCTGGTACGACTCGGGCTCGATGCCGTTCGCGCAGTGGGGCTACCCGTACAAGAACAAGGAGATCTTCGAGAAGCGCTACCCGGCGCAGTTCATCTCGGAGGCGATCGACCAGACCCGCGGGTGGTTCTACACCCTGATGGCGGTCGGCACGCTGGTCTTCGACAAGTCCTCGTACGAGAACGTGGTCTGCCTGGGCCACATCCTCGCCGAGGACGGCCGCAAGATGTCCAAGCACCTGGGCAACATCCTCCAGCCGATCCCGCTCATGGACCAGCACGGCGCGGACGCGGTGCGCTGGTTCATGGCGGCCGGCGGCTCCCCGTGGGCGGCGCGGCGCGTGGGCCACGGCACGATCCAGGAGGTCGTCCGCAAGACGCTCCTCACGTACTGGAACACCGTGGCCTTCCAGGCCCTGTACGCCCGGACGTCCGAGTGGGCCCCCTCGGAGGCCGACCCGGCGCCGGCGGACCGCACGGTGCTGGACAAGTGGCTGCTGTCCGAGCTGAACACCCTCGTCTCCGAGGTCACGGACGCGATGGAGTCCTACGACACCCAGCGCGCCGGCAAGCTGCTGTCCGCCTTCGTGGACGACCTGTCCAACTGGTACGTGCGCCGCTCGCGCCGCCGGTTCTGGCAGGGCGACAAGGCGGCCCTGCGCACCCTGCACGAGGTCGTCGAGACGGTCACCCGGCTCATGGCGCCCCTGACCCCCTTCATCACGGAGCGGGTCTGGCAGGACATGGTCGTCCCGGTCACCCCGGGGGCGCCGGAGTCGGTGCACCTGTCCACCTGGCCGACGGCCGACGCCTCGGCCGTCGACCCGGTCCTCTCCCAGCAGATGCTGCTGGTCCGCCGCCTGGTGGAGCTGGGCCGTGCGACGCGCGCGGAGTCGGGCGTCAAGACCCGTCAGCCGCTGTCGCGCGCGCTGGTCGGCGCGGTGGGCTTCGACGCGCTGTCGGCCGACCTCCAGGCCCAGATCACGGAGGAGCTGAACGTCTCCTCGCTGGCCTCCCTCTCCGAGGTGGGCGGCTCGCTGGTCGACACGACGGCGAAGGCGAACTTCCGGGCGCTGGGCAAGCGGTTCGGCAAGGGCGTGCAGGACGTGGCGAAGGCCGTGGCCGCGGCGGACGCCGCCGCCCTGTCCCTCTCGCTGCGCTCCGGCTCGGCGGTCGTGACGGTGAACGGTGAGGAGGTGACCCTCACCCCGGAGGAGGTCATCATCACCGAGACCCCGCGTGAGGGCTGGTCGGTGGCCTCCGACTCCGGCGCGACGGTCGCGCTCGACCTGGAGATCACGCCGGAGCTGCGGCTGGCGGGTCTCGCCCGTGACGCGATCCGGCTGATCCAGGAGGCCCGGAAGAACTCCGGCCTCGACGTCGCGGACCGGATCGCCCTGCGCTGGTCCTCGACGTCCGAGGAGGTCGTCACGGCCCTCACGGACCACGCGGCCCTGATCGCTGACGAGGTCCTCGCGACCGACTTCGCCTCCGGCGAGGCCGACGACGCGTACGGCTCCCCCTTCGAGGACGAGTCCCTCGCGCTGACGTTCCGCCTCCGCAAGGCGTAACCCCGCCCCACCGAAGCGGCGCCCTCCCGTGCGGGGGGCGCCGCTTTCGTTCGCCTCAAACGCCGGCGGGGCTGATATCAGCCCCGCCGGCGTTTGAGGCGCGGGGTCGGGGGCGGAGCCCCAGGGAACGGTGGAAGGGCGGGGAGGGGACACGGCCCCGCGCAGCGGAAAACGGGCCGGGCCCGGTGCCCCCTCAGGGGAACCGGGCCCGGCCCGTAGTGACTGCCGACGGCTACGTCAGTTGTCGTCCTCGTCGATCAGGAAGCCCCGCATGGGAGACGGCGCCTGCTGCATCGGCTGCGGAGCGGCCGGCCGCACCGGAGCCATCGGCTGCGTCATCGCCGGGGACATCTGCTGCTGGCCACCGTAGGACGGCGCACCGCTCATCGGGGAGGGGCCGCCCATCGGCGAGGGACCGCCCATCGGGGACGGACCACCCATGCCCATCGCACCGGCCGGAGCCATCGACGGGGACGGCGACGGCGGCAGGGCCGGGCCGGCCGGCGTGCGCGGCGGGGCCAGGGAGTCGTCGGCCTGGGTCTCCAGCTGGCGCAGCTGCGACTCCAGGTAGGACTTCAGGCGCGTACGGTACTCGCGCTCGAAGCCCCGCAGGTCCTCGACCTTGCGCTCCAGCGTGGCGCGGGCGGACTCCAGAGAGCCCATCGCGACGCGGTGCTTCTCCTGCGCGTCCCGCTCCAGGGCGTCGGCCTTGGCGCGGGCGTCCCGCTCCAGGCCCTCGGCGCGCGAACGGGCCTCGCCGACGATCTTGTTGGCCTCGGAGCGGGCCTCGGCGATCGCCTGGTCGGCGGTCTGCTGCGCGAGCGACAGGACGCGGGCGGCGCTGTCGCCGCCGGGGCCCTGCTGCGGGAGCTGCGGCTGCTGCATGGGCTGCATCTGCTGGCCCATCGGCTGCATCTGCTGACCCATGGGCTGCATCTGCTGGCCCATCGGCTGGCCGAGCTGGTTCTGGCCGCCCATGGACTGCTGCTGCATCTGCTGCTGCATCTGCTGCTGGCCCATCTGCTGCTGCGGGGCCATCGGGTGCTGGCCACCCATGGACTGCTGGCCGCCCATGGACTGCTGCTGCTGCATGGGGCCGCCCATCGGGCCCGGACCCTGCGGTCCGTGTCCGCCGGGGCCCGGGGGCAGCTGGGGCTGGCCGCCCGGCAGCTGCGGCGGGCCCATCTGCGGCTGCTGCTGCTGCGGCGGGCCGGATATGGCCGCCGGCACGGGGGCGCCGGGGCCTCGCTGGTCCTGCGGTTCCGGCTTGCGCATGTTGGCCTGCTGCTGGCTCTGCGCGGCGGCACGCGTGGCGGCGGCCAGCTTCGCGCGCAGGTCCTCGTTCTCGCGCAGCAGGCGCGTCAGCTCGGCTTCGACCTCGTCGAGGAAGGCATCGACCTCGTCCTCGTCATAGCCTTCTCGCAGGCGGACGGTCGTGAACTGCTTGTTCCGCACGTCCTCGGGAGTCAGCGGCATGTCTTCTTCACCTCTACGTAGTCGTCGGCAGTCGGCAGGACCGTATCGGGACTGTCCCCGCAGGCGCGGGGGAGCTCATCGTTCACACGCTTCTCGCAGCGGTGCTCACGAAGCTGATGAGGATGTAAACGATGATCATCAGAACGAAGAAGGACAGGTCGAGCGCCACGCCCCCGAGACGCAACGGCGGGATGAACCGCCGAAGGAGTTTGAGCGGTGGATCGGTGACAGTGTAGGTGGCCTCCAGAACGACCACCATCGCCTTGCCGGGTGTCCATGAACGTGCGAACTGGAACACGTAGTCCATGACCAGTCGGAAGATCAGCACGATGAGGAAGCACATCAGCGCGATGTAGACCACCTGCAGTGCGACGCCCATCCCGCGCTTCCCTCTCCCCTGCTCCCGCTCTGTTCCCGGTCCCGTATCTGACGGATCGGTCTAGCTTTGGTTGAAGAACCCGCCCTCCGCGATGCGGGCCTTGTCCTCCGCCGTGACATCGACGTTAGCAGGCGACAGCAGGAACACCTTCTGTGTCACGCGTTCAATGCTGCCGTGCAGACCGAAGACGAGACCGGCCGCGAAGTCGACCAGACGCTTCGCGTCGGTGTCGTCCATCTCCGTGAGATTCATGATCACCGGGGTGCCCTCACGGAAGTGTTCCCCGATGGTACGGGCCTCGTTGTAGGTCCGGGGGTGCAGCGTCGTGATGCGGTACGGCTCCCGCTCGGAGACGACCTTGGGCATGATCACGGGGGCGTTCTTCTCCAGGTTGGTGCGGTCAGGTGTGATGGATGCCACGGGGGCAATTCGCGCGGGACGTCCGTTTTCTGACGGAATTGGGAGGGGTTCGCGCGGTGCCGGCGGCTGCACTACTCGTACCGGTTCGTCCGATACGGGCGGTTGGTGCACGGGCTGCTGCCGACGCTCCCGCTCCCGGGGACGCTCGGGCTCCGGCTCGGGCTCGAATTCGTCATCGGGGTCGTACCCCGGATTGTCGTACCGGTCGTCCTCCACGAGGCCGAGGTAGACCGCCATCTTGCGCATCGCGCCGGCCATTCTCCGAGTCCTCCGCTCTGTGGTGGATCGCCCTGTCGCAGGTGTCGCTGTGTCACCAAAGTCACCAACTGCCCGCGATCCACGTGGTCTGTCCGCTCATCTGCGGAAATGACCATATTTTCTGCTGTGGTCCGACTTTCTTCGCGACGTTACCCGAGCCGGGGTCTCGCGCCGAGTACCGCAGTGCCGACGCGTACATGTGTCGCACCGGCCAGGACGGCCTGTTCCAGGTCGGCGCTCATACCCGCCGACACCATCGTGGCAGCCGGATGGTTCGCGCGCAGGCCGGATGACAATTCCATCATCCGCTCGAAGGCCGCCTGTTCGCGTCCCGCGTAGAGCCCGGTGAGGGGGGCGACGGTCATGAGACCGTCAATCCGCAGTCCCGGCGCGCCGGCGACCAGGTCCGCCAACTCCGCCATCTGCTCGGGCGCGGCACCGCCCCGGCTCCCGCGCTCTCCCGACTCGGCGTCGAGGGCGATCTGCACGAGGCAGCCGATCTCGCGCCCCTGGGCCACCGCCGCCGCCGACAGCGCCGTGACGAGCCTCGGCCGGTCGACCGACTGCACCACGTGCGCGTATCCCGCCACGGAACGGACCTTGTTCGTCTGCAACTGGCCCACGAAGTGCCAGTTCAACGACAGATCCGCGCAGGCCGCCGCCTTGGGGGCGGCATCCTGGTCACGGTTTTCCGCCACATGACGGACCCCCAGGTCCGCCAGCAGGCGTACGTCGGTCGCGGGGTAGGTCTTGGTGACCACGATGAGGGTCACCTCCTCCCGCTTCCGGCCCGCCGCCGCGCAGGCGGACGCGATCCGCTCCTCCACCCGCGCGAGGTTCTCCGCGAGCTCGGACTTACGATCCGTCATGAGTCAGTCCAACCAGACATATCCGGCAAGCCGCCCGGTCACCCGGTCGCGGCGGTACGAGAAGTGGTCCCGCGACTCCAGTGTGCAGACCGGGGAACGCCGGCCCTGCGGCACCCCCGCCTCCGCGAGCTGCGCGTGCACCCCGGCGACCACGTCCACGGCCGGTGTCCCCCAGCTGGTCTCGGCCCACGCGGCCGGCACCACCTCCGCGACCGCCTCCCGCATCTCGGCCGGCACCTCGTAGCAGCGCCCGCAGACGGCGGGTCCGGTACGGGCGACGATCCGCGCGGGGTCGGCGCCGAGAGCCACCATCGCCTCGACGGCGGCGGGCACCACCCCGGCGACCAGCCCGGGCCGCCCGGCGTGGGCGGATCCGGCGACCCCGGCGACGGGGTCGGCCAGCAGCACGGGGGTGCAGTCGGCGGTGAGCACGGCGAGGGCGAGCCCCCGACGGGCGGTCACCACCGCGTCGACCGACGGGATGTCCTCGACGGAGCCCCAGGGTCCGTCGACCACGGCGACGTCCCGCCCGTGCACCTGGTTCATCCAGACCACCAGGTCCGGGTCGACGCCCAGCTCCTTCGCGGCGGCCGCCCGGTTCGCGCGAACGGCGGCCGGGTCGTCTCCGACCGCGCCGCCGAGATTGAGCTCCTCGTACGGAACGGCGCTCACCCCGCCCCACCGGTCGGTGAAGGCGAAGTGGGCGCCGCTCTCGTGATGCTGCTCCAGCGTCACTTCAAGAAGTCCGGAACGTCCAGCTCTTCGGCCGGGCTGTCCTGGTAGGGGCGGGCCGTCGGGACCTGCGGCGGGGCCGGAGCGGCCTCGACCGGGATCTCGACCGGGGCCGGGGGCTCCTCGCGGGGGGTCACGGTGCCGAGTCCGCCGAAGGCCGGACGGACCGGCTCGGGCGCGCGGACCGGCGCGGGGGCCGGCTCCTCGCGCTTGGAGGACGCGGCGCCGATGACGTTGTCCCGGCGGGCCGGGGGCTGGCCGCCGTCGAAGCCGGCCGCGATGACCGTGACGCGGACCTCGTCGCCCAGGGCGTCGTCGATGACGGCGCCGAAGATGATGTTCGCCTCGGGGTGCGCGGCCTCGCTCACCAGCTGCGCGGCCTCGTTGATCTCGAAGAGACCGAGGTCCGAGCCGCCGGAGATGGAGAGCAGCACGCCGCGGGCGCCGTCGATGGACGCCTCCAGCAGCGGCGAGGAGATCGCCATCTCGGCCGCCGCCACGGCGCGGTCGTCGCCACGGGCGGAGCCGATGCCCATCAGGGCCGAGCCGGCCTCGGACATCACGGACTTGACGTCGGCGAAGTCGAGGTTGATCAGGCCCGGGGTGGTGATCAGGTCGGTGATGCCCTGGACGCCGCTGAGCAGGACCTGGTCGGCCGACTTGAAGGCGTCGAGCACCGAGACCTGGCGGTCCGAGATGGACAGCAGGCGGTCATTGGGGATGACGATGAGGGTGTCGACCTCTTCGCGGAGCTCGGCGATGCCGTCCTCCGCCTGGTTCGCGCGGCGCCGGCCCTCGAAGGTGAACGGGCGGGTGACCACGCCGATCGTCAGGGCGCCGAGCGAGCGCGCGATGTTGGCGACGACGGGCGCGCCGCCCGTGCCGGTGCCGCCGCCCTCGCCGGCGGTGACGAAGACCATGTCGGCCCCCTTGAGGACCTCCTCGATCTCCTCGCGGTGGTCCTCTGCCGCCTTGCGGCCGACGGCCGGGTTGGCTCCGGCGCCGAGGCCCCGGGTGAGTTCACGGCCGACGTCGAGCTTGACGTCGGCGTCGCTCATCAACAGCGCCTGCGCGTCCGTGTTGATGGCGATGAACTCGACGCCCTTGAGACCGACCTCGATCATTCGGTTGATGGCATTGACACCACCGCCGCCGACACCGATGACCTTGATGACTGCGAGGTAGTTCTGCGGTGCTGCCACGTCGAAGGCCTCTCGCCTCGATTACGTGTCGCCGCCTCGCGGGTCTGCGGTGCGACGACTGATGCCGAAATGTGGGACGGTCCGTACGCGCCGACCCGAACCCTAACCCTGAAGTTTAGGGTTAGGGGTGTGTCTGTTCCTTGGACTCTTCCGAACAGGACACTAAGTCGACAAGTAGCGCGTGTTCAACGAACACGCCGAACCTCCCGTTTTTCTTTTCACCCTATGTGATCACCCGTATCGGTGGCCAACCAGGGTGCGTCGGCCCCCGATCCGACGTCAACTCCCGGACACCGCCGGAGCGGTGGGGACGCTCACGTCGAAGTGGTCGGCCTTGGGCGCGGCCTTCAGCAGGGCGGTCAGCGCCCGGCCTTTGGCCTCACCCAGTTCACCGCTGCCCCACACCACGGAACGGCCCTTCGTCAGCTCCAGGACGACCGAGTCGAACGACCGCACCTTGACCTGCAACGTCTCCTTCGCGACTGCGTCGGGAAGGCTTCCCGCGATGCCCACCGCCTCCTTCAGCAAGCGCTCCTCGTCGAAGCGGCGCGCGCTCGGCGAGCGGTCCGCGGCCATTTCGAGGAGCGGGACGCCGACGGGTGCTTTCGCAACGGTGTCGAACCGAACACCGCCCGCGTCCACTTCGAGGAAGCCCGTGCCCTTTTTGATGAGCAGGACGGGTTTGCGTTCCGTCACTTTCAGCCCGATCCCGTGCGGCCAGGCCCGCACCACATCGACCGAATCGATGCGGGGCAGCCGGGCCCGCACCCGGCGGGCGATCTCGTCGGTGTCCACGCCGACCAGGGGTGCGCCGACGGGCACGGCCGCGGCGGAGAGGACCTGCTCGCGGGTGAGCACCTCGGTGCCGGAGGCCGTGACCTTCTCGACGCGCAGCCAGGAGGAGCCGTAGAGGACCCAGGTGCCGCCCCCGGCGAGGAGCGCCGCGGCGGCGAGGGTCACCAGCAGGCGGATCCGGCGCGGTCTCCCGCCGCCGGATCCGCGCGGACCGGTGCCCTTGGGCGACTTGGGCGGCCGGGGCGGCTTGGGCGCGCCCGCGCCCTTGCCCCCGCCCGCCCGGGCGGACGGTCCGCGTCGTGCCGTCGTCGCTCCGGCCACTCCTGTGCCTCCTGGGTCGGCGGTTACCCGCGTGCGGCCGCGATCGCCTCGTGGACGAGGCCGACGAGGAGCTCGTCGGCGTCCCGGCGGCCGAACTCGGCGGCTGCGCGGGACATCTCGTACAGGCGGTGCGGATCGGACAGCACCGGCAGGACCTGGCCGAGCACCCAGTCGGGCGTCAGTTCCGCGTCGTCGACGAGGAGGCCGCCGCCGGCCTTGACCACCGGCTGGGCGTTGAGCCGCTGTTCGCCGTTGCCGATGGGCAGCGGTACGTAGGCGGCCGGCAGTCCGACGGCGGAGAGTTCGGCGACGGTCATCGCGCCCGCGCGGCACAGCATCATGTCGGCGGCGGCGTACGCGAGGTCCATCCGGTCCACGTACGGTACCGGGACATAGGGCGGCATCCCGGGCATGTTGTCGACACGCGGCAGTTCGTTCTTCGGGCCGACCGCGTGCAGGATCTGGATCCCGGAGCGCTGGAGGGTCGGCGCGACCTGCTGGATGGTCTCGTTGAGCCTCCGGGCGCCCTGCGAGCCGCCGGAGACGAGCAGCGTCGGCAGGTTGGGGTCGAGGCCGAAGGCGGCCCGCGCCTCGGGGCGGACGGCGGCGCGGTCGAGGGTGGAGATGGCGCGGCGCAGCGGGATGCCCACGTAGCGGGCGCCGCGGAGCTTGCTGTCGGGGGTGGAGACGGCGACGGCGTGCGCGTAGCGGGAGCCGATCTTGTTGGCCAGTCCGGGCCGCGCGTTGGCCTCGTGGACGATGATGGGCACCCCGAGCCGTTTGGCGGCCAGGTAGCCGGGCAGGGCCACGTAGCCGCCGAAGCCGACGACCACGTCGGCCTTGGTGCGCACGAGGATCTCCTCGGCCGCCTTGATGGTGCCGCGCAGCCGGCCGGGGACGGTGATCAGCTCCGGGGTGGGTTTGCGGGGCAGCGGCACGGCGGGGATGAGTCCCAGTTCGTAGCCGCGTTCCGGCACGAGACGGGTCTCCAGGCCGCGTTCCGTGCCCAGGGCGGTGATGCCCACGGTCGGGTCCTGCCTGCGCAGGGCGTCCGCGAGGGCGAGCGCCGGCTCGATGTGGCCGGCGGTCCCCCCACCGGCGAGTACGACATGCACCGAAATTCACCGCTCTCCGGACGGACGCCTCTTGACGCGCCGTCTCATCGACTTCCATATGGGCCCGCTCCGCCTCCAGCCGGCTCCCGGCTGTCGCATCGCGAGCGCCGCGCGCGCCGCCGGCTCCTCCCGCGCGAACGCGATGAGCAGTCCGACGGCGAACATGGTCGGCAGCAGGGCGGACCCCCCGTAGGAGAACAGCGGGAGGGGTACCCCTGCGATCGGCAGCAGACCGAGCACCGCACCGATGTTGATCACGGCCTGGGCCGTGATCCAGGTGGTCACGCCTCCCGCGGCATACCGTACGAAGGAGTCCTCCGTGCGTCCGGCCACGCGGATACCCGCATAGCCTAGAGCCGCGAACAGGGCGAGCACCGACAGCGTCCCTGCCAGGCCCAGTTCCTCACCGGTGATGGCAAAGATGAAGTCGGTATGGGCTTCGGGCAGTTGCCCCCATTTTTCCACACTCGCCCCCAGGCCGGAACCGAACCATCCGCCGGACGCCAGGGCGTAGATGCCGTGCACGCCCTGCCAGCAGAGGTCGTTCTTGCCCGGGTCCGTCGCCCCGAGGCAGGCGAGCCGGTCCATGCGGTGCGGGCTGGTCTTGATGAGGAGTGCGACGATCACACCCGCGAAGGCGAGCACGGCGGCGAACATCCGTGTGGGCGCTCCCGCCAGCCACAACAGGCCGAACAGGACGGCTCCGAGGATCATCGCGGTGCCCATGTCGCCGCCCAGCATGATCAGTCCGAGCAGCAGGAAGGCGACCGGGACCAGCGGCACCAGCAGGTGCTTCCACTGGGTCAGCAGCCCCTTGTCGCCCTTGCGGGCCAGCAGGTCGGCGCCCCACAGGATCAGCGCCAGCTTGCCGAACTCGCTGGGCTGGAGCATGAACGGGCCGCCCAGGGAGATCCAGTTCTGGTTGCCGTTGATGGAGACCCCTATCCCGGGGACCTGGACCAGGACCATCAGGAACAGGGTCCCTGCGAGCACCGGGTAGGACAGGGCGCGGTGCAGTTTGACCGGCATCCGGGAGGCGGCGAAGAGCAGGACGCCGCCGATGGAGGCGGCCAGGAACTGCTTCTTGAAGAAGTAGGCGTCTCCCAGGCCCAGCTGGAGGGCCTTGATCATGGACGCCGAGTAGACCATCACCAGGCCGAGCACGGTGATGAGCAGCGAGCTGCCGAAAATCAGGTAATACGCCGTGAGCGGCCGGTCCCAGGCCTTCGTCACCTGCCGCCGCGCACGCCGCAGCCGCTCCAGCGGGCCGCCCCGGGCGGGCCGCCCGGCACCGGCGGCGGGACGTCTGCGGCCCTGCGCCTTGACGGCGGAGGGCCGCCGTCCCGGCAGCATCTGTTTGGCCGGCATCTGTGATCTTCCCCTCCACTCGTACGAGGCGAGCAGCGGCCGGCCGGAGGGAACCTGTCGGGCGCCCTCGGCTAGGCCGGGTCCGCGGCGTTCCCGGAGGCGAGTTCGCGCACCGCGCCGGCGAACGCGTCGCCCCGCTCGTTGTAGTTCGCGAACATGTCCATCGAGGCGCACGCCGGCGCCAGCAGGACGGTGTCTCCGGGTTCCGCGAGCCGGGCCGCTTCCCGGACCGCTGCGAGCATCGCCCCAGTGTCGGTCCGTTCGAGGTCGGTCACCGGGACCTCGGGCGCGTGTCGCGCCAGCGCCTCGGCGATCAGCGCCCGGTCGGCGCCCATGAGCACCACGGCCCGCAGCCGCTTCGCGGACTTCTGCACCAGCTCGTCGAAGGTCGCGCCCTTGGCGAGGCCGCCGGCGATCCAGACGACCGGCTCGAAGGCCGCCAGGGAGGCCTCGGCCGCGTGGGTGTTGGTGGCCTTGGAGTCGTCGACGTAGCGGACCCCGTCGACCTCGTCCACGTAGGCCACGCGGTGCGCGTCCGGGCGGAAGTCGCGCAGCCCGTCGCGCACGGCCCGCGGCTCGACGCCGAAGGCGCGGGCCAGGGCGGCCGCCGCGAGGGCGTTGGCGATGTTGTGCGGGGCAGGCGGGTTGACGTCGTCGACGTGCGCCAGCTCCTGCGCGTTCTTCTGCCGGTCCTGCACGAACGCCCGGTCGACGAGGATCCCGTCGACCACGCCGAGCATGGAGGGGGCGGGGGCGCCGAGGGTGAAGCCGATGGCCCGGCAGCCCTCCTCGACGTCGGCCTCCTCGACCAGCCGCTCGGTGGCGGGGTCGGCGACGTTGTAGACGCAGGCGACGGTGTTGCCCTCGTAGATCCGGCCCTTGTCGGCGGCGTAGGCGTCCATGGAGCCGTGCCAGTCGAGGTGGTCCGGGGCCAGGTTGAGGACGGCCGCGGAGTGGGCGCGTACGGAGGGAGCCCAGTGCAGCTGGTAGCTGGAGAGCTCGACGGCGAGGACGTCGTACTGCTCCTCGCCGGTCACCACGTCGATGATGGGGGTGCCGATGTTGCCGACGGCGGCGGTCTTCAGACCGGCCGCCCGCAGGATCGAGGCCAGCATCTGGGTGGTGGTGGTCTTGCCGTTGGTGCCGGTGATGGCGAGCCAGGGCGCGGCGTCCTCCCCGCGCAGCCGCCAGGCGATCTCGACGTCGCCCACGACGTCCACGCCCGCCTCGGCGGCGGCCGCGAACAGCGGGCTGTCGGGCTTCCA
Source organism: Streptomyces sp. NPDC032091 (assembly GCF_055580265.1). Lineage (NCBI taxonomy): Bacteria > Bacillati > Actinomycetota > Actinomycetes > Kitasatosporales > Streptomycetaceae > Streptomyces > Streptomyces sp. NPDC032091. Next base: position 302,610 of record NZ_JBVILR010000005.1, read on the forward strand.
GCCCGGCGAGGTGACGACGAGGTCGGTGCCCTCGGGCAGGGTCTCGGCGTCGCCCAGGCGTACGGTGACGCCCTTGGCCTCGGCCTCCAGCTCGGCGGCCCGGGCCCGGTGGCCCTCGCTGTCCCCGCCGTCGACGACGGTCACTGCCGCGCCGAGGCCGGCCAGGGCGCGGGCGGCGCTGATGCCGCTCACGCCGAGGCCGGCGACGGTGATGTTCCGGTCCTGCCAGGGGGTCACTTGTCCGCTGCCCATCCCGCGTAGAAGAGGCCGAGACCCACGATCACGCACATGCCCTGGATGATCCAGAAGCGGACCACGACAAGGACTTCTGACCAGCCCTTGAGTTCGAAGTGGTGCTGGAGCGGGGCCATTCGGAAGACTCGCTTGCCGGTCATCTTGAAGGAGCCGACCTGGATGACGACCGACATCGTGATGAGCACGAAGAGGCCGCCGAGGAGGGCCATCAGGAACTCCGTGCGGGAGCAGATGGCCAGACCCGCGAGCGCGCCGCCGAGCGCGAGCGAGCCGGTGTCGCCCATGAAGATCTTGGCGGGCGAGGTGTTCCACCACAGGAAGCCGAAGCAGGCTCCCATGAGGGCGGAGGCCACGACCGCGAGGTCCAGCGGGTCGCGGACCTCGAAGCAGGCGTTGGGGTTGGTCAGGGTCACCGCGTTGGCGCAGGACTCCTGGTGCTGCCAGACGCCGATGAAGGTGTAGGCGCCGAAGACCATCACGGCGGCACCGGTGGCCAGGCCGTCCAGACCGTCCGTCAGGTTCACGCCGTTGGACATGGCGAGGATCATGAAGAGCGCCCAGACCACGAACAGCACCGGGCCGATGGCCCAGCCGAAGTCCGTGACGAACGACAGCTTCGTCGACGCCGGGGTCAGCCCGCGCGCGTCCTTGAACTGGAGCGCGAGCACGGCGAAGGCGATGCCGACGATCAGCTGGCCGGCCATCTTGGCCTTGGCCCGCAGACCGAGCGAACGCCGCTTGACGATCTTGATGTAGTCGTCGAGGTAGCCGACCAGGCCCATGCCCGCCATCAGGAACAGCACGAGCAGGCCCGAGAAGGAGGGCTCCTCGCCCGTGATGACCTTCGTCAGGGCGTAGGCGATGAGCGTGGCGAGGATGAAGGAGATACCGCCCATGGTGGGCGTGCCCTTCTTGCCCGCGTGGCCGCGGGGGCCGTCGTCGCGGATGAACTGGCCGTAGCCCTTGCGGGCCAGCAGCTTGATCAGCAGCGGGGTGCCGATGACGGTGAGGAACATGCCGATGACACCGGCGAACAGGATCTGCCTCATCGGCCGGCACCCTCGCCCTCGCCCTGGAGCAGCGCCAGCGCCACCCGCTCCAGACCGACCGACCTGGAAGCCTTCACCAGCACGACGTCCCCCGGGCGCAGTTCACTGCGCAACAGGTCGACCGCCGCCTGCGCGTCGGACACGAGCACCGACTCCTCACCCCACGAACCCTCGTTATATGCGCCCAGTTGCAGCCAGGACGCTTCCCTGCCCCCGACTGCCACGAGCCTGCTCACGTTGAGCCGGACGGCGAGCCGCCCCACCGCGTCGTGCTCGGCCAGCGACGCGTCACCGAGCTCGGCCATCGGGCCGAGCACCGCCCACGTGCGTCCCCCGCCCTCCTTGCCGGCGCCGCCCATCGCGGCCAGTGCGCGCAGGGCGGCCCGCATGGACTCGGGGTTCGCGTTGTAGGCGTCGTTGACGATCGTGACGCCGTCCGCCCGCTCGGTGACCTCCATGCGCCACCGGGACAGGGTGCCCGCCCCGGAGAGCGCGGTGGCGATCTCCTCGGCTGACATGCCCAGGACATGGGCGACGGCGGCCGCGGCGAGCGCGTTCGACACGTGGTGCTCACCGTACAGGCGCAAGGTCACGTCGCTGCACCCGGTCGGTGTGTGGAGTGTGAAGGAGGGCTGTCCCGCGGGCGTCATCCGCACCTCGGTCGCGCGGACGTCCGCGTCCTCGGCCTCGCCGAACAGGACCGTACGGGCCTTCGTGCGGGCGGACATCGCGCGCACCAGCAGGTCGTCGGCGTTGAGGACGGCGACCCCGCCCTCGGCCTCGGCCGGCAGGGCCTCGACCAGCTCGCCCTTGGCCTGGGCGATGGCCTCGCGGCCGCCGAACTCGCCGATGTGGGCGGTGCCCACGTTCAGCACGAGGCCGATGCGCGGCGGGGTGAGACCGGTCAGGTAGGCGATGTGCCCGATGCCGCGGGCGCCCATCTCCAGGACCAGGTGCCGGGTTTCGGCGGTGGCCTTCAGGGCCGTGAGCGGCAGGCCGATCTCGTTGTTGAGGGAGCCGGGCGTCCACACGGTGGGCGCGTGGTGCTGGAGCACCTGGGCGATCAGGTCCTTGGTGGAGGTCTTGCCGGCCGAGCCGGTCAGGGCGACCACGTCGGTGCCGAGCCGGCCCACGACGGCCCGGGCGAGGGCGCCGAGCGCCTTCTCCACGTCGTCGACCACGATCGCGGGGACGCCGACCGGCCGGGCGGCCAGCACGGCGGCGGCGCCGGCGGCGACCGCGCGCTCCGCGTAGTCGTGGCCGTCGACGTGCTCGCCGGCGAAGGCGGCGAAGAGGCTGCCGGGCTCCACCTGGCGGGAGTCGATGACGACCGGACCGCTGATGACCGCGGCGGGATCCGGTATGTCGTGGGGCCGCCCGCCGGTGATGTCGGCGATCTCGGCGAGGGAGAGGGCGATCACTGGTTCACCTCGGCCTGTCGGGCGCTGAGCTGCTGGTTCTCGATGGCCGCGCGGAGCACGGCGCGGTCGTCGAAGGGGCGTACGACGCCCGCGGTGTCCTGGCCCTGCTCGTGGCCCTTGCCCGCGACGAGGACGGTGTCGCCGGCCTCGGCGCGCGCGACGGCGGCCGCGATGGCAGCGGCCCGGTCGGCGTCGACCAGGACGGTGCCGCGTTCCCCGGCGGGGACCGAGACGGCGCCCTCGAACATCGCGGCGAGGATCTTCAGCGGGTCCTCGGAGCGCGGGTTGTCGGAGGTCAGGACGGCGGTGTCGGCGTAGCGGGCGGCCGCGGCGCCCATGGGGCCGCGCTTGGTGGTGTCGCGGTCGCCGCCGCAGCCGAGGACGATGTGCAGCCTGCCGGTGGTGACCTCGCGCAGGGCGCGCAGCACCGACTCGACGGCGTCCGTCTTGTGGGCGTAGTCGACGACGGCCAGGTACGGCTGTCCCGCGTCGACCCGCTCCAGCCGGCCCGGGACGCCGGGGACCGCGGCGACGCCGTCGGCGGCGGTCTGCGGGTCGATCCCGGCGGCGGCGAGGGTGACGACCGCGGCGACCGTGTTGGCGACGTTGAACGGGCCGGGCAGCGGGGCCTTGGCCCGTACGCGCTGTCCTTCGGGCCCGACCAGGGTCAGGGTGGAGTCCGTGTGGCCGCTGACCACGTCCTCGGCGCGCCAGTCGGCGGCCGGGTCGCCGACGGCGGAGAAGGTGACGACCGGGATCGGCGACTCCTTGGCGAGGCGGCGGCCGTACTCGTCGTCGACGTTGACCACGCCCAGGCGGGCGCGGCGCTCGGTGAAGAGCTGCGCCTTGGCCTGGAAGTAGTCCTCCATGTCGGAGTGGAACTCCATGTGTTCCGGGCTGAGGTTGTTGAAGACGGCGACGTCGAAGACGCAGCCGTCGACCCGGCCCAGCACCAGGGCGTGGCTGGAGACCTCCATGGCGACGGCCTCGACGCCGCGTTCGCGCATGACGGCGAACAGGGCCTGGAGGTCGGTGGCCTCGGGGGTGGTGCGCTCGGACTTGATGCGCTCGTCGCCGATGCGCATCTCGACGGTGCCCACCAGGCCGGTGGCCTTGCCCGCCGCGCGCAGCCCGCCTTCGACGAGGTAGGCGGTGGTGGTCTTGCCGGAGGTGCCGGTGATGCCGAGCTGGAGCAGGGCTTCGCCGGGCCGGCCGTAGATCTCGGCGGCGAGCTCGCCCATGCGGCCGCGCGGGTCGGCGACGGCCAGGACGGGCAGGCCGGTCGCGGCGGCGCGTTCGGCGCCTTCCGGGTCGGTCAGCACGGCTGCGGCGCCGAGGGCGGCCGCCTGGGCCGCGAAGTCGGCGCCGTGCAGCCGGGCGCCGGGCAGCGCCGCGTACAGGTCGCCGGGGCGCACGGCACGGGAGTCGTGCGTGATGCCGGTGATCCGAGCGGCGCCGGACTCGGGCAGACCCAGCAGGCCGGCCAGCTCGCCCAGGGGGATCGGGCGGGCGTTCACGGGCCGGGGCGCTCCCGGCGGCGCTGCCGGGGCGTCTTTCTGGGCGGTTCTGGGCTGATCAGCGTGGGGCACGGCGGTGAGCGTACCGGGCGCGGCGGGCCGCTCGCGAAGCGAGGGCCCGTCCTGGGCGGCTTCGGCCGTCTGGTTCCCGGGTTTCGGGGTGATCGTTGTCACTGATGGAGCCTCACGCGTGGGTGGTGGGACGGTCGGTTCTCTGTCAGGGCTGCGGGCTGGGCTGCGCGGGGTTGGGGGCGGTGGCCGGCGGAGCGGAACCGTAGGTCACGGGGAGGCCCGCGGGGGCCGTTCCGGTGGGCGCGACCTGGAGGGTCTTGAGTGCGAACTCCATGACCGTCTTGTAGATGGGGCCGCAGATCTGGCCGCCGAAGTAGCTGCCCTTGGTGGGGTTCTGGATGGCGCAGTAGACGGTGATCCGAGGGTCGTCGGCGGGGGCGAAGCCGGCGAAGGAGGCGGTGTAGCCCTTGTAGCGGCCGGTGGCCGGATCCACCCGGTTGGAGGTGCCGGTCTTGCCGCCGACCCGGTAGCCGGGGATCTTCGCCTTGGTTCCGGTGCCCTCCTGGTCGTCGACCACGGACTCCAGCATCTCGGAGAGGGCCTTGGCGGTCTGCTGGCTGATCACCCGGGTCTTCTCGGGCGCGGGCGCCGGGGTGAAGCGGCCGTCGGGGCCCTTGGTGCCGCGGACCAGGGTCGGGGTGACGCGGACGCCGCCGTTGGCGACGGTCGAGTAGACGGAGGCCGCCTGCATCGCGTTGAGGGACAGGCCCTGGCCGAAGGGGATCGTGTACTGCTGCGAGGTGGACCAAGCCTCCGGCCGGGCGAGGATGCCGCGGGACTCGCCGGGGTAGTTCAGGCCGGTGGGCCGTCCGATGCCGAACTTGTCCAGGTACGAGTAGAGGACCCTGTTGGCCTCGGCCTGGGTGGCGCCGAGCTGGCCGGTGGCCAGGATGGTGCCGATGTTGGAGGACTTGGCGAGGACCCCGTTGAGGGTCAGGTACCAGGTGGGGTGGTCGATGTCGTCCTTGAAGAGCCGGTCGCCGCGGTGCAGCCGGTTGGGGACCTCGACGTGGGTGTCGGGGGCGGCCTTCTTCTCCTCCAGGACGGCGGCCATGGAGATCACCTTGGCGGTGGAGCCGGGCTCGTACACGTCCTGGAGGGCGGCGTTGCCCATGGCGGCGGAGCGGGCGCGGCTGAGGTCGTTGGGGTCGAAGCCGGGGGCGTTGGCCATGGCCAGCACCTCTCCGGTACGGGTGTCCTGGACGATGACGTAGCCGCGGTCGGCGCCGGACTTCTCGACCTGCTCCGCGATGGCGCTCTGGGCGGCCCACTGGATGTCGCGGTCGATCGTCAGCTCGATGTCCTCGCCGGGGACGGCGGGCTTCTCGTGGGACCCGGCGGTGGGCACGCGGCGGCCGCCGGACTGGGCGTAGGTGATCTCGCCGGCCTTGCCGGCCAGCTTCTTGTCGAGGGCCGACTCCAGACCGCCGCCGCCCTTGCCCTCGGCGTTGACGTAGCCCAGTATCCCGGCGGCCAGGTCGCCGTTCGGGTACACGCGCTTGCTGCTGTTCTCGTTGAAGACCCCGGCGATGACGTTGGCGCCCGGCCCGTTGTTCCGCTTGTCGGCGGCCGCCTTGTCGGCGAAGAGCTTCTTGAGGTCCTTGATCTGGTTCCAGACCTGGGGGGTCTGCCGGCGGGCCAGGACCACGTAGCGGGTGTCCTTGGTCTTCAGCCGGGCGGCGATCTCCTTGGCGTCCTTGCCGAGGATCGGCGAGAGGAGGGCGGCGGCCTGCTCGGGGGCGTCGGGGGCCTTGCTCTCCTGGGGGGTGAACATCTTCGGGTCGGCGGTGATGTCGTACGCGTCGACGCTGGTGGCCAGGGCGACGCCCTTGCGGTCGGTGATCTCCCCGCGCTCGGCGGCCAGGACGTACTTGGCGAAGCGGTTCTCGGTGGCCTTGGCGGAGTACGCGGAGGCGTCGACGGCCTGCACCTGGAGGAGCCGGACGACGAAGGCGAGCATCACGAGGGTGAGCCCGACGCCGACCAGGCGCAGCCGGGGCTTGGGGCTCCCGAGCCGGATGGTGTGCGGGGCCCGCTGCGCGGGCGTCCGGCCGGGCGTACGGGGCCGGCCCGGCCCCGGCACCCGCCGCGGGGGCTCCTTGGGGCTCACCGGTGCGCTCCGCAGCGGGGGCCGCGGCCGCACGAGGGGGAGGGCGGGGCGGGGAGAAGTCCCGCAGGGAACCGCGTCACGACGTCACCTGCCTGGGGTCGGGGTGGGCATCGGGGTACCGCTCGCGGCAGGCTGGGCCGGACCGTCCGGGTTCTGGGTGGCGGCCGGGGCCGGGGGCGGCGAGGGCGGCGAGGGCGTCGGGGTGGCCGGGGCCGGCGAGGGCGGGGGCGGGGCCTCCGCCACCACCGGGCTGCCGGCGGTCCTGCCGTCGGGGCGGAGGAAGACGGGGCTGCCGCCCGGCACCAGGCCGAGCTCGCGGGCCCGCCGCTGGAGCGCGTCGGGAGCCGAGTAGGCGTCGACGTCCCGCTGGAGCGCCTGCTGCTCGTCGGTCAGCGCGGTGGTCTCCTTCTTCAGCCTGCTCAGCTGGAAGGACCCCTGGTTGAGCGCAGAGTTCAGCAGCAGCAGGCTGATCAGGCCGCCGGCCAGCAGCGCCCCGACCAGGAGGACGAACGGCATCTTCGCCGCCTGCCGGGCGCCGCCGGGGCCGCCGCCGGTGCGGCCGCGCACGAGGCGGGCCGCCTGCCCGCGGGTCAGCGTGGCCACCTTCCCGGCCCTCCCCGGCTTCCCGGCCTTGGTCACGGCCGCGCCTCGCGGATCCGCTCGACACCCCGGAACCGCGCCGGGGCGGCCCGCCGGTTCTCGGCGATCTCCTCCTCGGTGGGCAGCTCCGCTCCCCGGGTGAGGAGCTTCAGCTTCGGCTGGTACTTCTCCGGCACGACGGGCAGCCCGGGCGGGGCCGTGGAGGTGGCGCCGGCCGTGAAGACCTGCTTGACGAGCCGGTCCTCCAGGGAGTGGTACGACAGGACCGCGATCCGCCCGCCGACCGCGATCCGGTCCACAGCGGCCGGGATGGCCCGCTCCAGCCCGGCCAGCTCCCCGTTGACCTCGATGCGCAGGGCCTGGAAGGTCCGCTTGGCGGGGTTGCCGCCGGTGCGCTTGGCCGCCTGCGGCAGCGCGTCGCGGATCAGCTCCACCAGGCGGGCGCTGTTGCTGAACGGCTCCTTGGCGCGCTCGCGCACGATGGCGGAGACGATCCGCTTGGCCTGCTTCTCCTCGCCGTACTGGCGCAGGATGCGGACCAGCTCGCCCGGGGCGTAGGTGTTGAGGACCTCGGCGGCGCTGATGCCCGTCGTCTGGTCCATGCGCATGTCCAGCGGCGCGTCCTGGGCGTACGCGAACCCGCGGTCGGCCTCGTCGAGCTGCATGGAGGAGACGCCGAGGTCGAAGAGGATGCCCTGGACGGTGGGCAGCCCCAGGCCGTCGAGGACCTCGGCGAGGTCGGCGTAGATCGCGTGGACGAGGGTGGCCCGGTCGCCGAAGGGCGCGAGCCGCTCGCCGGACAGGCGCAGGGCCTCCTTGTCGCGGTCGAGGCCGATCAGACGTGCCTCGGGGAACCGGGTCAGCAGGGCCTCGCTGTGGCCGCCGAGGCCGAGGGTGCAGTCGACGACGACGGCCCCCGGCCTCTCCAGCGCCGGGGCCAACAGGTCCAGGCACCGCTGGAGCATCACCGGGACATGTCGGGACTCGCTAGTCAAAGCGCCCTCTCAGATAACGGCGCGGCAGGCATACGCCGCGCCGCGCACGCGGAGTGTTACCAGGGGGCCGGGCGGCCGGTGGGGCCGGGCTCCGGCCGGTTCGCGTCACTTTAGTGCAACGCCCGCCCCGGTCAACGAACCGCCCCGCACGCGGTGCGCCCCTCCCCCGGCGCATCCGCAAAAGCCGTGAATCACCCGGACGGCGGCCTCCTTCGCACCCGTGTGGGTTAGCTCACAACAATCATGGTTGACCTTCTTTGTCCGTCCTCACCCCCTGCCCGGACGGCCCGTGACCACTAACGTCGTAGACATGACGACATCCGCATCCCTGCCCGCACACTCCGCGACGACGGCAACCGGCGGCGACTCCGTCACCGACAGGCTCGTCACGGCCAACCGCCGCTACGCCGCCGAGTTCGCCGACCCCGGCATGGACGCCCGCCCCGTCCTCCAGGTCGCGGTCGTGGCCTGCATGGACGCCCGTCTCGACCTGCACAAGGCCCTCGGCCTGGAGCTCGGCGACTGCCACACCATCCGCAACGCCGGCGGCGTGGTCACCGACGACACCATCCGCTCGCTCACCATCAGCCAGCGCGCCCTCGGCACCCGCTCGGTGATACTCATCCACCACACCGGCTGCGGTCTCGAAAGCCTGACCGAGGACTTCCGGCACGAACTGGAGGACGAGGTCGGCCAGCGCCCCGCCTGGGCCGTGGAGGCCTTCCGCGACGTGGACCAGGACGTCCGCCAGTCCATGCAGCGGGTCCGGACGAACCCGTTCCTGCTCCACAAGGACGATGTGCGAGGCTTCGTCTTCGACGTGCACACCGGGCTCCTGCGGGAGATCGATCCGGCCGGCTGAGTGACACAGCGCCGGACGCCGTCAAGAATGCGGTGAGACGTCACCCGGAACCACTCCGGGGCGGTGTCCGTGTTTCGGGGTGGGCCGGACCGTGTGCATGCGCGTCGGCCCTGGAAAAGGGCCGAGGAGAACCAGGTGACCACGTACGACGACCGAGCGAGCCTCGCTGATCTGACCAGCACGGCCGAGCGGGTCCGCCAGTCGGTCGAGCGCGTGATCGAGGGCAAGCCCGAGGTCGTCCGCCTCGCGCTGACGGTGCTGCTGGCCGAGGGCCACCTGCTCATCGAGGACGTGCCCGGCGTCGGCAAGACGATGCTCGCCAAGACCCTGGCCAAGTCGATCGACTGCTCGGTCCAGCGCATCCAGTTCACCCCGGACCTGCTGCCCTCCGACATCACCGGCGTCAGCATCTACGACCAGCAGCGCCGCGAGTTCGAGTTCAAGCCCGGCGCGATCTTCGCGCAGATCGTCATCGGCGACGAGATCAACCGGGCCTCCCCCAAGACGCAGTCGGCGCTGCTGGAGTCGATGGAGGAGCGCCAGGTCACCATCGACGGCACCACCTACGCCCTGCCCAGCCCGTTCATGGTCGTCGCGACCCAGAACCCGGTCGAGATGGAGGGCACCTACCCCCTCCCCGAGGCCCAGCGCGACCGCTTCATGGCCCGCGTCTCGGTCGGCTACCCCAGCCCCGAGGCCGAACTGGAGATGCTCGACGTGCACGGCGGGCTCTCCCCGCTCGACGACCTCACCGCCGTCGCGCACGCCCACGACGTCGTCAAGCTGATAGAGGCCGTCCGCGAGGTGTACGTCGCGGTCCCGGTCAAGCGCTACGTCGTCGACCTGGTCTCCGCCACCCGCGGCCACCCGGACCTGCGCCTGGGCGCCTCCCCCCGCGCCACCCTGCACCTGCTGCGCGCCGTGAAGGCCTCCGCCGCCCTGTCCGGCCGCGACTACGTCCTGCCCGACGATGTCCAGCGGCTGGCCGCACCCGTCCTCGCGCACCGCCTCCTGCCGACCGCCCAGGCCCAGCTGAACCGGCGCACCGCCGAGCAGGTCGTCCACGACATCCTCCAGCGCACCCCCGTCCCGGCCACGCACACCCGCGGCGAGGTCCCGCCCGGCGCGGGCGCCCGGAGCTTCTGATGGCGGCCGGTGCCCCGCACGGCGCCGGCGGGCAGGCCGGGAGCCCGGGCGGGCTGCGCGCCTCGCTGTCCGGCCTCACCACCCGGGGCCGCTCCTTCCTCGCCGCCGGCGCCGCCGCCGCCGTCTGCGCCTACGTCCTCGGGCAGGGCCAGCTGCTGCGGGTCGGACTGCTGCTCGTCGTCCTGCCGCTGATCTGCGTCCTGGCGCTGCACCGCACCCGCCAGCAGGTCACCGCCGGCCGCCGGCTGACCCCGCCGCGGGTGCCCGCCGGCGGCGAGGCCCGGGTGCAGCTGCGGCTGGAGAACGTCTCCCGGATGCCCACGGGCCTGCTGATGCTCCAGGACCGGGTGCCCTACGTCCTCGGACCGCGCCCGCGCTTCGTACTGGACCGGGTCGAGTCCGGGGGCCGCCGCGAGGTGTCCTACCGGGTCCGCTCCGACCTGCGCGGCCGCTACCCGCTGGGCCCCCTCCAGCTGCGGCTGACCGACCCCTTCGGGATGGTCGAGCTGACCCGCTCCTTCACCGCGTACGACACCCTCACCGTCATCCCGCGCACCCAGCCCCTGCCCGCCGTCCGCATGACCGGCGAGGCGGGCGGCCACGGCGACGGCAGCCGCCGCTCCCTGGCCCTGGCCGGCGACGACGACGTGATCCCCCGCACCTACCGGCGCGGCGACGACCTGCGCCGGGTCCACTGGCGCTCCACGGCCCGCTACGGCGAGCTGATGGTCCGCCGCGAGGAACAGCCGCAGCGCAGCAAGGCGACCGTCCTGCTGGACACCCGCTACCTCGCCTACGAGGGCGCCGGCCCCGACTCCGCCTTCGAATGGGCGGTGTCGGCCGCCGCCTCCACCCTGCTGCACGTCCTCGAACAGGGCTTCGCGGCCCGGCTGCTCACCGACACCGGCGACTGCGTGCCCGGCGCCGGCGCCTTCGCCGGCGGGAGCTCCGCCGGCGGCCCGGAGTCCGCCGAGGCGGCCGGACTGATGATGGACACCCTCGCGGTCGTCGGCCACTCCGAGGGCGGCGGCCTGGGCCGTGCCTACGACGCGCTGCGCGGCGGGACGGGCTCCGGTTCCGCGGGCGGCGACGGACTGCTGGTCGCCTTCTTCGGCGACCTGGACGACGAACAGAGCGAGATGGCGGCCCGGATGCGGCAGCGCAGCGCGGCCGCGGTCGCCTTCGTACTGGACCCCGCGCTGTGGGCCGGAGCGCCCTCGCGGGTGGAGGAACGGCTGCGCAGGCTGCGGGACGCGGGCTGGACGGCGCTGGCCGTCCCGCCCGGCGCCGCGTTCGCCGAACTGTGGCGGCAGGCCGGGAACGCGCCCGCCGGCACACGGATCCCCGGAGGGACGGTATGAGCGGGCGGACGCGCCTGACGGTCTTCGGAACGCTGGCGACGCTGCTGACCGCCTGGTCGCTGGCCCCGCTGGTGGAGAGCTCCGGCTGGCTGGTCCAGGCGGCCCTGCTGCTGGCCGTGCAGGCCGCGGTCGGCGCCGGGGGGCGGCGGGTGCCGCTGGCCCGGTCGCTGACCGTGGGCGCCCAGCTGCTGGTGTCGCTGCTCCTGCTCGCCCTCCTCTTCGCGGGGAAGGCCGAGTCCACCGGGAGCGGGCCGCTGGCCTTCCTGGTCACCGACTTCGCGGGACTGTTCCAGCAGGGCGTGCGGGACGTCGGCGAGTTCGCGATACCGGCGCCGCTGACGGACGGCATCCGGCTGCTGCTGCTGGCCGGGGTGCTGCTGATCGGGCTGCTCGTCGACGCGCTGGCGGTGACGCTGCGGACGGCCGCGGCCGCCGGGCTGCCGCTGCTGGCGCTGTACTCGGTCGCCGCCGGGCTGTCGGCCGGGCAGGGACGGCCCTGGCTCGCGTTCCTGCTGGCCGGCGCCGGCTACCTGATGCTGCTGCTGTCGGAGGGCCGCGACCGGCTGGCCCAGTGGGGCCGGGTGTTCGGCGGCGCCCCCAACGCCCGGACGCCCGCCTCCGCCGGCTCCGGCTACGGGGCCAACGGGGCCGGCGGCACCCGCGCCGTGGCCCCCGTGCGCACCGGGCGGCGGATCGGCGCGGTCGCGCTGGGCCTGGCGCTGGCGGTGCCGGCCGCACTGCCGTCGCTCGGCGGCGGGATGCTGGGAGCCCAGGGCGAGGACGCCCCGTCGGCGGGCGGGGGCGGCGGCACGATCTCGGCGGTCAACCCGCTGGTCTCGCTCCAGAGCAGCCTGAACGCGCAGGACAACCGGGTCGTCATGAAGTACCGCACGGACAGCCCGCAGCTCGGCGAGCAGTACCTGCGGATCCTGGCCCTCGACGAGTTCAACGGGGTCAAGTGGGAGGCGTCCGCCCGCCCGCTCACCGACGTCCCGCAGCGGCTGCCGAACCCGTCGGGGCTCACCGAGGAGGTCCGCCGGACCGCGGTCGAGGTGCGCACCACCGTCTCGGCGGCGGACACCTACGCCCAGCGCTACCTGCCCATGCCGTACCCGGCGACGCAGGTCGACATCCCCGGGAAGTGGCGCTTCGAGCCGGCCGGCCGGACCCTGGTCGGCGACCAGCTGGGCAAGGACCGCTTCCAGAACGTGCAGGGCGCGCAGTACACCGTACGGAGCCTGCTGCTGCGGCCCACCGCGGAGCAGCTGCAGTCCGCGCCGCCCGCGAACGCGGCGGTGCACGCCGAGTACACGAAGCTCCCGGACAACCTGCCGCCGGTGGTGGCGGAGACGGCGCGGCGGGTCACGCAGGGCGCGAAGGACGACTACGCGCGGGCGGTGAAGCTCCAGGACTTCTTCGCCGTCAGCGGCGGCTTCCGCTACGACACGAAGGTGTCCTCGGGAACCGGTTCGCAGGCCATCGTGCGTTTCCTGGAGGACAAGGAGGGCTTCTGCGTCCACTTCGCCTTCTCGATGGCGGCGATGTCGCGGACGCTGGGGATCCCGGCGCGGGTCGCGGTCGGCTTCACCCCGGGCGAGAAGCAGTCCGACGGCACGGTGAACGTCTCCATGCGGGACGCGCACGCCTGGCCGGAGCTGTACTTCGAGGGCGTGGGCTGGACCCGGTTCGAGCCGACGCCCCGCTCGGGCATCACGCTGCCGGACTACAGCCGTCCCGAGGCCCCGGCCCCGCAGCCGTCCGCGCCGTCCGCGGCGCCCTCGCAGTCGGCGTCCGCCGCGGCGGCCGCGCCCTCGCAGGCCGAGGCGTGCCCGCCGGAGATGAAGAGGCTCGGCGAGTGCGGCGGGCCCGCGGCCCGGCAGCAGCAGACCGGGTCCGGGTCGGGCGGGGTGTCGGCGGGGACGGTCCTCGCCTGGACGGGGGCGGCGCTGCTGGTGGCCGGGCTGCCGCTGCTGCCGCTGCTGTGGCGCCGCCGGGTGCGCGAGCGGCGGCTGGCCTCGGGTGATGTCCTGGCCGCCTGGCGGGAGCTGGGCGACTGTGCGTGGGACGTCGGGATCCCGCCGGACGGGGCGCTGTCGCCGCGCCGGGCGGCCGGGCGGGTCGTGCTCCGGGGCCGGCTGGAGGGTGACGCCGCCGAGGCGGTGCACCGGGTCGCGGGCGCGGTGGAGCGGGTGCTGTACGCGCCGCCCGGCGCGGAGGCCGTGTACTCCGGGCTGGCCGTGGACGTCCGCACGGCCCGGGCCGCGCTGCTGGCCGGCGTCGGCCGGTGGCCACGGCTGCGGGCGCTGCTGCTGCCGCGTTCGGGGGCCCGGGTGACCGCCGCGGCCTCGGCCCGGCTGTCGGCCGCCTCGTCGGCGCTGTCCCGCGCCGGCGGCCGCATCCGGATCCCGCTCCGCGGCCGGGGCTGACCGGATTCCGGCCCGCGCGGCGTGTGAGCGCAAAGGAAAAACGCCGGTGCGGCCGGGCTCGTTCCCCCCGAGCCCGGACACACCGGCGTTCTGTTCCCCGGGCAGGAGCCGGTCCGCTCCGCGGCCCCGTGTCCGCGGTGCGGGCCGACCTGCCCTTGTCCCCAGCCCCCAGTCTGCTGTTTCCGCAGGTGGGAGCCCATCCGTACGGGTACTCATCTGTGCACCTAGGTACGGATACTCAGTTCTACGCCGCCCGGCCCCCCGGGCGGCACCGCCGACCGGGGGTCAGCGGCTCCCGCTCACCCGCCCCCGCAGCAGCAGCGACAGCGCCGAGTGGACGTCGTCCAGCGACCGCTCGCTCTGGAAGGCCTGCCAGTCCAGCGCGGCCACCAGCACCATGCCGACCAGCGCCGCCGCCGTCAGCGGCACGTCGATCTCGGCGCTGAGTTCACCCCGCTCGACCCCTTCCCGCAGCACCGACTCCACCACCGCCACCGCCTGGCCCCGGACCACCATCAGCGTGCCCTGCCAGGCGCGGTTGGTGCGCCAGAGCTCGGCGACGTACAGCTGGGTGAAGGCCGGGTAGCGGTGCATGAAGACGAGGCCCGCGCGGATCATCGCGTCGAGCGCCTCGATGCGGCTGCCGCCCCGCTCCTCCGTCTCGTCCGCCGCCGCCCGCAGTGAGGCGGTCAGCAGGCCGACCCCGTGGCGCAGGAGCTCCTCGAAGAGCTCGGTCTTGCTCGCGAAGTTGTAGTAGACGGTGCCCTTGGCCACGCCCGCCCGTTCGGCGATCTCGTCGACGGTGGTCGCCGAGAAGCCCTGTTCCGCGATCAGGGTGACGGCCGCCTCGTACAGCTTCTGTCGCGTGGCCTGCCGCCGGGCGCCGCCGGCGGTGGTGCTGCTGCTTTCCATGGCGCTGATTCTCACAGGTCAACAGCCCCTTACAGGCTCAGTTCCGGGTGCAGTCGGTCCATGGTCCACACCTGCTTGCCGCGGGCGGCGAGGGCGGTGAGGGCCAGGGCCCCGGCGGTGAAGGCCAGCAGGACCACGCCGCCCTGCCACACCGGGGTGAGGTCCCCGCCGGTGATGAGGCGGCGCAGGCTCGCGACGATGTACGACATGGGCAGGTACGGGTGGATGGCGTTGAAGAAGTCCGGGCTGGTCTGGACGGGGTAGGTGCCGCCCGCCGAGGTCAGCTGGAGCATCAGGACGGCGAGGACCAGGATGCGGCCGGCGGCGCCGAACTTGGCGTTGAGCCACTGGACGATCGCCGCGAAGCAGGCGGTGACCAGGACCAGGAACCCGACGGTCAGGGCCGGGTGTGCCATCTCCAGGCCGAGGCCCCAGTGGAGTACGGACATCAGCGCGCCCACCTGCGCGGCGCCGAGGCCGACCACGGGCAGCCAGCCCGCGAAGGCGATCCGCCAGGAGGAGGCGCCGGCGGCCAGGGCCCGCTTGTTCATGGGGGCGATCAGCATGTAGGCGACCATCGCGCCGACCCAGAGGGAGAGCGGGATGAAGTACGGGGCGAAGCCGGTGCCGTAGTTGGGCGCCTTGTGCAGGGGGTCGCTGGCGAGCTGGACGGGGTCGGCCATGACCTGCGTACGGGCGTCGCGCTGCTTCTGGTCGTAGTCCGGGATCTTGCCGGCGCCGTCGTGGAGGCCGCCGGCGAGCCGGCCGCTGCCGTCGACCAGCTTGACCATGCCGCCGCCCAGCTGCTGGGCGCCGTCGCCGAGCTTGCCGACGCCTTCGCCGAGCTTGCCGGAGCCGCCGGCGGCGGTGCCGAGGCCGGCGTGCAGCTTGACCATGCCGTCGGCGACCTGGTGGGCGCCGTCGTTGAGGGCGTTGGCCTTGGCGACCGCGGCGTTGAGGTCCCCGGCGAGGCCGGGCGCCTTGTCGGCGAGCTCGCGGGCCTTGTTCTCCAGGTCGGTGAGCTGGCCCTGGAGCTTGGTGATGTCGCCCCTGCTGTTGCCGAGGACGGTGTTCGCGTCGGCGCTGAGCAGGGCGGCCTCGGCCGCGTCGTCCTTGATCTTCTTCTGTGCCTCGCAGAACCCGGCGGGCAGCTTGGGGTCGGGCTTGGCGCAGTACTTGGCGTAGTTGGCGTCCGCGAGGCCCGAGAGGCGCTTGGTGACCGCGGCGGCGGCCGGCGCGTGCTCGGCGGCCTTGTCGAGGTGGTTGTTGACGACGTGGGCGGTGTCGGCGACCAGCTTGGCGGTGTCCGCGAGGTTCTTGGGGTCCTTGACGAAGGGGCGGGCCTTGTCGGCGGCGGCGTTCGCCAGGTCGGCGACCTTCTGGGTGCCCTCGGCGACCTGCCGGGAGCCGGTCTCCAGCTTGCCGGCGCCCTCGTCGAGCTTGTTCAGGCCCCCGGTGAGCTCGCCGGTCTTCTCCTTGGCCGTGTCGAGGCCGTCGGCCAGCTCCTGGGCGCCCTCCTGGGCCTTGCCCGCGCCGTCCTTGAGCTGGTCGGCTCCGTCGGCGGCCTCGGCGGTCTTGTCGTGCAGGTCGGAGAAGTTGACGAAGATCTTGTCGAGGAACTTCCGGGAGGCCTTGGTGGAGGCGGCCGAGCGGACCTCGGAGAAGACGGTGCGCGAGATCGAGCCGACGATGTAGTTGTTGGCGTCGTTCGTGCGGACCTGGAGGGCCCCGGTGGTGGGGTCGGCGCCGCCGCTGGAGGCGACCTTCTCGCTGAGGTCGGCGGGCATGGTCAGGGAGAGGAAGTACGTCCCGTCCTCCAGGCCCTTGGCGGCCTCGTCGGCGCCGACCACGCGCCAGTCGAAGGTCTTGCGCTCGCGCAGGTTCCGGGTGAGCTCGCCGCCGACGTCGAGGTGCTCGCCGTTCACGGTGGCGCCCTTGTCGGCGTTGACGAGGGCGACGGGCACGTGGTCGAGGCGCTTGTACGGGTCCCAGAACGACCAGAGGTAGAGGGCCCCGTAGAGCAGGGGCAGCAGGAGCAGCGCGACGAGGGCGGCCCGGGGCAGCTTCCCCCGCCCGAACCGCTTCAGCTCAAGCGCGGCCAGTTTCGGCGAGCGCATCGTCCGCCCCCTTCGTGTCTTCTTCGTCGTCGGTGTCGTCGTCGGTGTCGTCGTCGGTCGCGCTCTCGGTGCCGCCGTCGGTCCCGCTCTCGGTGCCGTCCTCGGTGCCTTCGCCGGCCGCCTCGGCGAGGGACGGCGCGGGGGCCGCCTCGGGGCGCGGGCCCGTGCGGACCACGGTCGCGTCGTCCGGGGCGTCGCTGCACACCGCGAGGACGGTGGTCCCCCGGGCGGCGACGGAGCGGAGCAGGGCCCAGACCTCGACGCGTTCGGCGTCCGAGAGCTTGAGGTCGAGGTCGTCGAGGGCGAGGAGCCGGGGGCTGCCCAGCAGGGCGATGGCCACGGAGAGCCGGAGGGCCTCCAGCCGTTCCAGGTCCCGTACGGAGGTGCGCGGCCCCTTGGGCAGGGTGGCCGGGTCGAGCCCGACGGCGGCCAGGGCCTCCTCGACGCGGGCGGCCGGGGCCGGTGCGCCCGGCTCGCCGCGCCGGCGCAGCAGGGTCCGGACGGGGGCTTCGTAGCGCCGCTGGAGCATGGCGCCCTCGCGCAGCTGTTCGGCGACGGTCAGGGCCTGGTCGAGGTCGTTGACCCCGGGGACCGGGCCGAGGGCGGCGATCCGGCGGACCGCGGCCATCTTCTTCGGCAGCCGGAGGCGGCCGATCTCGGCGTGCCCCTCGGTGGGTTTCATCCGGCCGGTGAGGGCCAGGAGCAGGCAGGTGCGGCCGCTGCCGGACGGGCCCTCGACCGCGATGAGCGAGCCGGGGGCCGCGTCGACGGCGATGTCCCGGAAGACCCAGCCGCGCGGGCCCTTGAGTCCGAAGCGTTCGGCCTTGACGGCGGCGCCGTGCGGGCTGTCCACGCCCTCCCCCTCCTTTTGAACTGACCAGTCAGTTCAAAAACTAGCAGGTTCGGGTCCAAGTGCGGTACCGGAGGGGGACTTTCGGGACGAAGACGCAGGTCAGGGCGATTGTCAGTGCCGGGCTCCACGATGGACGCACGCAACGGATGCGGACACACCACCCGCTACCACCGCCGAGCACCACGCAACGACAGGAGGTTCGTCATGGCCACACCGTCCCCGTCCCCTGTCCACCCCGTCCCGCGCAGGGCCGCCGCACCCCCGGCCGCCCTGGACCTGCTCGCCAAGGCCCGCAGCGGCCTGGCCGAGGCCGCCCTGCTGCCCCGGCCCCACGAGCGGTACGCCACCGCCCACCTCGCCGCCCTGCGCGCCGCCGCCGCGGTCCTCGCCGCGCGCGCCCGGCCCGAGCCGGTCCGCCCGCGCCGGCGGCCCCGGATCCGCAGCGCGTGGGAGGTCCTGCCGGAGCTGGCGCCGGAGCTCTCCGAGTGGAGCGCCCTCTTCGCCTCGGGCGCCGCCCGCCGGGCCCGGGCCGAGGCCGGGATACCGGACGCGGCCACCAGCCGGGACGCGGACGACCTCGTGCGGGAGGCCGGGATGTTCCTGCGCCTGGTGGAGCGGATGCTCGCGCTGCAGCCCCCGGCCCAGCCGCTGCCGCAGCCCCGGCCGGAGCGTCCGGACGCGGGATGAGCTGCGCGGTCGGCCGAGGCAATAGGGTGGGGCACGCACCGCACCCCGACCCAACGCCGCCGAGGAGCCATCAGCCGTGTCGGACACTTCCCGCCCCCGTGCCTCCCTCCGCACCGCCGTGGTGTGGGAGGTCCTCAAGGAGGCCCTCGACCGCCGGGTGAAGGCGACCGGGCGGGATGTCCTGGACGTCCTCGACACCGGCGGCGGCACCGGCAAGTTCGCCGTGCCCGTCGCCCGTCTGGGCCACCGGGTGACCGTCGTCGACCCCAGCCCGAACGCGCTGTTCGGGCTGGAGCGGCGGGTCGCCGAGGAGGGCGTCGCCGACCTGGTGCGCGGGGTCCAGGGCGACGCCCAGGGCCTGCTGGAGGTCGTCGAGCGGGACGCGTACGACGTGGTGCTCTGCCACGGCGTGCTGGAGTACGTGGACGACCCGGCCGAGGGCGTGGCCAACGCCGTCGCCGCGCTGCGCCCCGGCGGCGTGCTCAGCCTGCTCGGCGCCGGCCTGGGCGGGGCCGTCCTGGCCCGCGCGCTGGCCGGGCACTTCACCGAGGCCCGCACCGCCCTCACCGACCCGGCCGGGCGCTGGGGCTCCGGCGACCCGGTGCCCCGCCGCTTCACCGCGGAGCAGCTCGCGGAGCTCGTCTCCGGGGCCGGTCTGGAGGTCGGCGCCGTACACGGCGTGCGGATCTTCGCCGATCTGGTGCCCGGGGTGCTGGTGGACACCGAGCCGGGCGCGGTGGAGGCGCTGCTGCGCCTGGAGGAGGCCGCCGCCGAACTGCCCGCCTTCCACGCGGTGGCCACGCAGCTGCACGTCCTGGGCGAGAAGCGGGCCTGATCTGCGGGACCGGCCCTCGGGCCGCATGCGCGGACCCGGTCGGAGTTACCTGCGCGAGACCCCTCCGTTCCCGCGCCGTGACCCGTATGATCGGACCACCGCCCGGCATGGCGGGCCACGCAATGGGGAATAAGCGCCTCAGTGACCGCGCTGGTGACGGTACGTTTCACGCAGTGGTTTTCTACGCAGTGGTTTCTCGCTCAGCGATGTGCAGAATGTGGCGTAGAGGGCGGGTATCACGGGGGCGATTCCCCGCCTATCCTGAAGGGGACCCCTGGTCGCTACCCCCCGCGACCGACGGATGAGGAGGACTCCCGTGCCGCTCTCGGAGCACGAGCAGCGCATGCTCGAGCAGATGGAGCGAGCGCTGTACGCCGAAGACCCCAAGTTCGCGACAGCGCTTGAGGGCAGTGGACTGCGCACGTACACCCGGCGACGGGTCTACCAGGCAGTCGCGGGCATTGTGGTGGGTATCGCGCTCCTCATGACCGGTGTGATCTGGCAGGAAGTGCTCTGGATCAGCGTGGTGGGATTCCTCGTCATGCTGGCCTGTACGGTCCTCGTGGTCACCGGTTGGCGCAAGGCACCCAAGCCCGGCGAGCAGCCCGTCTCCGGAAGTGCAGGCGGTCCGGCCCGTGGCCGGAACCGACAGCATCGGTCGATGATGACCCGTATCGAAGAACGGTGGCAGCGCCGCCGGGACGAACAGGGGCACTAGCCCCGCACCCCTTCCGTCCGGTGAGGGACGGCCGCGCGATCGCGATTGTCCCTCACCGTTGTGCGATCCGCACCGTTTTCCCTCCCGCTGCGGCATGATGCCCGTGTGAGTGTGCTCCCCCTGGTCTTCACCAGCGGCTGGGCCAGCGGGATCAACGCCTACGCCGTGGTCCTCCTGCTCGGCGTCTTCGGCGCGACCGGCCTGACCGACGAGGTCCCGGCCTCCCTCCAGCGCACCGACGTGCTCGTCGTCGCCGGTGTGCTCTTCCTGTGCGAGGCGGTCGCGGACAAGATCCCGTACGTGGACTCCGTCTGGGACTCCGTCCACACCGTCGTCCGCCCGGCGGCCGGGGCCGTGGTCGGCGCCCTCCTGGCCGGCCAGAGCGGCTCGCTCCCCGACATCGCGGCCGGCGCCCTGGGCGGTTCCACGGCCCTGGCCAGCCATCTCGTCAAGGCCGGCACCCGAATGGCCGTCAACACCTCCCCCGAGCCGTTCAGCAACATCGTGCTGAGCACCGCCGAGGACCTGGGTGTGGCCGGCATCGTCACCTTCGCCATGTTCCACCCGACGGCCGCGGCGGTCATCGCCGCCGTCCTGCTCGCCGCGGGCCTGGCGATACTGGTCTTCCTCTGGAGCCGGATCCGGCGCTTCCGGCGACGGCGGGCCCAGCGGCGCGAGGAGAAGCGGATGGCGGCGGTCCGCGGGGCTCCGCCGTACTGACCCGCTGACCTCGCTCGATGGCCCGGACGCCCGCTCGATAGGCTCAGCGCCATGGCAAGAATTGCGGTGATCGGCGCCGGCATGGGCGCGATGGCGACGGCGGCCCGGCTGGCCGTGGCGGGCCACCAGGTGACGGTCTACGAGCGCGGCTCGACCTACGGCGGCGCGCTCGGCCGGTACGAGCGCGACGGCTTCGCCTTCGACACCGGACCGGGACTGCTGCACCTGCCCGCCGTCTACCGCGACCTGTTCGTGAAGACCGGCAAGCGGCCGCTGGAGGACCTCGTCGGGATGGTCCAGGTGGACCCGGCCGTCCGGCACGTCCTCGACCACGCCTCCGTCACCCTCCCCGGAACCTCCCGGGGCGGGGTCGCCGCCGCCCTCGACGAGGCCTTCGGCGCCGGCGCGGGCGAGCGCTGGAACGACCTGCTGGGCCGTGCCCGCGACACCTGGGACGCCACCCGCCGCCCCCTGCTGGAGGAGCCGCTGCGCCCCGACTGGCAGGTCCTCGGCCGCGACCCCTACCCCGCGCTGCGCGGCAGCGGCCTGCTGCGCCGCCGCCAGCCCACCCTGGCCGAGGTGGCCCGGCGCGAACTGGGCGGCGGCCTCGGGGAGCTGCTGCGCGGACGGGTCCTGGCCTACGGGCTGGACCCCGACACGACACCGGCCGCCGCAGCGGCCCTGCCGTACATGGAGCAGACCTTCGGCACCTGGTACGTCCGGGGCGGGATGCGCGAGCTGGCCACCGCCGTGTACGAGCGCTGCCTGGAGCGGAAGGTGGAGTTCGTCTTCGGCGCCTCCGTGAAGGCCGTCCTGAGCCGCGACGGCCGGGCGGCCGGGGTGCGGCTGGCCGACGGCACCGAGGCGGCCGCCGACTCCGTCGTCTGCGGGATCGACCCCCGCCGGCTCGCCGGCTCCGTGTCCTGGCCGCGCGGCAGCGTGCAGGCCCGGGGCGGCTCGGTACCGGGCCGGCTGACCCTGCTGCTCGCCCTGCGCGGCGGCCGCCCGGCGGACGCCGTCCACCGCACGCTGGTGCACTCCCCCGGATCCGCCGCCGTGCAGCTGGTCACGGTGCTGCGCCCGGACGACCCGGCCACCCGGCCCGACGCGGACCACGAGGCGGTCACCGTCAGCGCCGTGTGCGGGCCCGCGGGCGGGGCGGCGGTCCCGGACCCGGAGAAGCTGCTGGACCTCGCCGCACGGGCCGTCCCCGACCTGCGCAAGCGGCTGCTGTGGCAGGAGGTGCGCACCCCCGCGCAGGTGGAGGCCGCGACCGGTGCCGTCGGCGGCTCGGTGCCCGCCCCGGCCCTGCCGGGCGACGGGGGCCGTCTGCTGTACCCGGCCAATGCGACGGGACTGCCCGGGCTGTACCTCGCGGGCGGCTGGGCGCACCCCGGCGGCGGGCTGGCGCACGCGGGGATGACGGGGGCCCTGGTGGCGGGCCTGATCGTCGAGGGGGCGGACTTCCGCGGCTCGCAGTGAGCCGGTCGAGGGGGGGGGGGGGGGGGGGGGGGGGGGGGGGGGGGGGGGGGGGGGGGGGGGGGGGGGGGGAGGGGCGGGGGGGGGGGGGGGGGTGGTGTCTTGTTTTTTTGTCTGGG
>NZ_JBVILR010000006.1:0-29287 GCF_055580265.1 Streptomyces sp. NPDC032091
AGTGCAGTCGCGAGGGTCTCCAGGTTTGTCGTCACAAACGAACCAACGAGACCCTCGCTTCATGCGCCCGAAGACTTCGGAATTACTCGTCTAGGCCTCCGCCGCCACCCGGAAGCGGATGCCGGCCTTCTGGAGGCGGGCCAGCAGGGCGTCGCCCATCGCCACCGCCGTCGTCAGCTGGCCGGAGGTCTCCGGCAGGGCGTCGTACGCCAGGCACAGCGCGGACTCGGCCAGCATCTTCGCCGTCTCCCCGTAACCCGGATCCCCGCCCGACACCTCGGTGAACACCCGTCGGCCGCCGCCCTCGCCGACGAAGCGGACGGTGAACCAGCTGCGGGCGCGCCGCTCGGCGTCCGGGCCCGTGCCCGGCTCCCAGCGGGCCATCAGCCACCGCCGCGCCGCCGGGACCTGGGCCAGCGCGGCCACCGCGCCCACGGCCGCCGTCCCACCCACGGCGACGGGCAGGTGCCGCACCGAGGCGTAGTGCCGGTAGCGGAAGTCCGGCCCGTAGCGCTCCAGCGCGGCCGCCGACCGGGTCACCACCCGGGGGTCCAGCGTGGGCAGCGGCAGCGCCCAGGTGCCGGTCTCCCGGCTGAACCGGGGCACCCCCACCGCTCCGCGCACCCGGCGTCCCGGCAGCCGCGGCTGGTACAGCCTGCGCTCCCGCGCCGCCGCCAGGGCCTGCGGGCCGCGCCCCAGGGCGGTGAGGGCGGAGGCCAGCGTCCCGCCGGAGGCCAGCGCCGAGGACCGGACGAACCCGTCCACCCGCAGCGGCTCCCCGGCCGGCAGCAGCCCCACCGTGAAGTACGCCCCCAAGTCGGCGGGGACCGAGTCGAACCCGCACGCGTGCACCAGCCGCGCCCCCGTCTCCCGGGCCCGCGCGTCGTGCGCGACGTACATCCGGTCGACGAACTCCGGCTCACCGGTGAGGTCCACGTAGTCGGTGCCCGCCCCGGCGCAGGCCGCGACCAGCTCCGCCCCGTACCAGACGTACGGCCCGACGGTCGTGGCCAGCACCCGCGTCCGGGCGGCCAGAGCGCGTACCGCCGGCCCGTCGGCGGCGTCGGCGCGCAGCAGCGGCAGGCCGGCGCAGGCCGGGTCCAGGGCGGCCAGCCGCTCGCGCAGCCGCTCCAGTTTCGCCAGGTCGCGCCCGGCCAGGGCCCAGCGGCAGCCGGCCGGGGCGTGGCGGGCCAGGTACTCGGCGGTCAGCGCTCCGACGAACCCGGTCGCGCCGAAGAGCACGAGGTCGAAGTCCCGTTCGGGACGGCTGCGGTGGACGTGCTCGTACATGGAACGTTCCTCCCGGCTGGTATCGGTGGCTGAGGCTAGCGTGGGAGCCGATGGTCCGTGCGAGCAGGTGTGACCTGCGGTAAGCAGGAGGGTCCGACGGAGCCGGGGAGATTGCGCCAATCGGCTAAGCGCTTGCTCTTGTGCTGAGTCGGGCGCCTTCCTAGCATCGCTGGTGTTACATCAGTTGTGTCACACACGCACCAGGGACGCTGGGGGCCCGATGACCGAGGCGAAGCAAGGGACCGGCCCGCTCGCCGGGGTGCGCGTCGTGGAACTGGCGGGCATCGGGCCCGGCCCGTTCGCCGCCATGCTCCTCGCCGACCTCGGCGCCGACGTCGTCCGCGTCGACCGGCCCGGCGGCGGCGGGCTCGCCATCGATCCGGCCTACGACGTCACCAACCGCAACAAGCGCTCCGTCCTGGTCGACCTGAAGTCCGACGCCGGTCCCGCCAGGGTGCTGGAGCTGGTCGAGCGGGCCGACGTACTCATCGAGGGCTTCCGCCCCGGCGTCGCCGAGCGGCTCGGCGTCGGCCCCGCCGAGTGCCTCGCCCGCAACCCGCGGCTGGTCTACGGCCGGATGACCGGCTGGGGCCAGGAGGGCCCGCTCGCCCACACCGCCGGCCACGACATCGCGTACATCGCCGTCACCGGAGCCCTCGGCATGATCGGCAGCCCCGACGAGCCCCCGGCCGTCCCCGCCAACCTGGTCGGCGACTACGCGGGCGGCTCCCTGTACCTGGTCATCGGCGTGCTCGCCGCCCTCCGGCACGCCCGCACCCCCGGCGGCTCCGGCCAGGTCGTGGACGCCGCGATCGTCGACGGCACCGCCCACCTCACCGCCATGATCCACGGGATGGTCGCGGCCGGCGGCTGGCAGGACCGGCGCGGGGCCAACCTGCTCGACGGCGGCTGCCCCTTCTACGGCACCTACGAGACCTCCGACGGGCAGTACATGGCCGTCGGCGCCCTGGAGCAGCAGTTCTACGACACCTTCGTCCGCCTCCTCGGCATCGCCGACGAAGCTCCCGCCCGCAAGGACGCGGCCCGCTGGGGCGAGCTGCGCGAGGCCGTCGCCACCCGCTTCAAGGCCCGGACGCGCGCCGAGTGGACCGAGGTCTTCGAGGGCACGGACGCCTGCGTGGCCCCCGTCCTCTCCCTGGGCGAGGCCCCGCACCACCCGCACCTCGCCGCCCGCTCCACCTTCACCGACTTCGGCGGGATCACCCAGCCCGCCCCCGCACCGCGCTTCTCCGCCACCCCGACCGCCGTGACGAGCGGCCCGGCGCGGCCGGGGGCGGACACCGAAACCGTGGCCCGCGACTGGGACGTGCCGGGCCTGAGCGCGAAGGGCGCCTGATGGAACTGTCCATGCTCCTCGACTACGCGGGCGACCCGCGCCGGGCCGCCGACGAGGCCGCCGCGCTGGAGTCGGCGGGCCTCGACGCCGTCTGGGTGGCCGAGGCCTGGGGCTTCGACTCCCCGACGATCATGGGGTACCTGGCGGCGCGGACCGAGCGGATGAAGATCGGCTCGGCCATCGTCAACGTCTACTCCCGCACCCCCGCCCTCATCGCCCAGACCGCCGCCGGACTCGACGCGATGTCCGGCGGCCGGGCCCTGCTCGGCCTCGGCGCCTCCGGCCCGCAGGTGATCGAGGGCTGGCACGGCAAGCCGTACGACAAGCCGCTGGGCCGCACCCGTGAGACCGTCGAGCTGTGCCGGCGCATCTGGCGCCGCGAGACCATCGACCACCACGGCATCACCGACATGCCGCTGCCGCCCGAGCGCGGCGGCCGGCACGGCAAGCCGCTGAAGATCCTCACCCGCCCGGTCCGCGACCGCATCCCCGTCTACGTCGCCTCCCTCGGCCCGGCCAACGTCGCCCTCACCGCCGAGATCGCCGACGGCTGGCTCCCCACCCTCTTCATCCCGGAGAAGGCGCACGCCGTCTGGGGGAGCGCGCTCGCCGAAGGCACGGCCGGGCGGCCCGCCGAGCTGGGCCCGCTCCAGACCGTCGCCGGCGGCCTGCTGGCCATCGGGGAGGACGCGGCGAAGGCCCGCGACCTGGCACGGCCCCAGATCGCCCTGTACGTCGGCGGGATGGGCGCGGTCGGCCGCAACTTCTACAACGACCTCGCCGTCGCCTACGGGTACGAGGAGGAGGCCCGCAGGATCCAGGAGCTCTACCTCTCCGGCCGCAAGCGCGACGCGGCCGCCGCCGTCCCCGACGAGTTCTGCGAGCTCATGACCCTCTGCGGGCCCGAGGGCTACGTGCGCGAACGCGTCGAGGCCTTCCGGGAGGCGGGCGTCACCATGCTCAACGTCACGCCCGTCGGCCCCGAGCCGGCCCGGCTGATCGAAACCGTCAAGAGCTGGCTCTAGGGGGACCCATGCAACGCCGCATCTTCGACGCCGACCACGAGGCGTTCCGCGAGACCGTCCGCACCTTCCTCACCAAGGAGGTGCTGCCGCACTACGACCAGTGGGAGAAGGACGGCATCGTCAGCCGCGACGCCTGGCGGGCCGCCGGCCGGCAGGGCCTGCTCGGCCTCGCCGTCCCCGAGGAGTACGGGGGCGGCGGCAACCCCGACTTCCGCTACGCGGCCGTCCTCGCCGAGGAGTTCACCCGCGCCGGAGCCCCGGGCCTGGCCATCGGCCTGCACAACGACATCATCGGCCCCTACCTCACCTCGCTGGCCACCGAGGAGCAGAAGCGCCGCTGGCTGCCCGGGTTCTGCTCCGGCGAGATCATCACCGCGATCGCGATGACCGAGCCGGGCGCGGGCTCCGACCTCCAGGGGATCCGCACCAGCGCCGAGGACCGGGGCGACCACTGGCTGCTCAACGGCTCGAAGACCTTCATCTCCAACGGCATCCTCGCCGACCTGGTGATCGTCGTCGCGAAGACCACCCCGGAGGGCGGGGCGCACGGACTGTCCCTGCTCGTCGTCGAACGCGGCGCGGAGGGCTTCGAACGCGGCCGCAACCTCGACAAGATCGGCCAGAAGTCCCAGGACACCGCCGAACTCTTCTTCCACGACGTACGCGTCCCCAAGGAGAACCTGCTCGGAGAGCTCAACGGGGCCTTCGTCCACCTGATGACCAACCTCGCGCAGGAGCGCATGGGCATCGCGATGGCCGCCATCGCCGCCGCCGAGCACCTGCTGGAGATCACCACCGCCTACGTCAAGGAACGCGAGGCCTTCGGCCGCCCCCTCGCCAAGCTCCAGCACATCCGGTTCGAGATCGCCGAGATGGCCACCGAGTGCGCGGTCACCCGGTCCTTCCTCGACCGCTGCATCACCGACCACGCGGCCGGCGAACTGGACCACGTCCACGCCTCCATGGCCAAGTGGTGGGCCACCGAGCTGCAAAAGCGCGTCGCCGACCGCTGCCTGCAACTGCACGGGGGCTACGGCTACATGACCGAGTACCGCGTGGCGCGCGCCTTCACCGACGGCCGCATCCAGACCATCTACGGAGGCACGACCGAGATCATGAAGGAGATCATCGGCCGCTCCCTCCTCGGCTGACGCCCCGACCCCTCCCCGACTTCCGCCGGACCTCCCCCGAAAGGCACGACCTGTGAGCACCGAAGCGTACGTGTACGACGCGATCCGCACCCCGCGCGGACGCGGCAAGGCCAACGGCGCCCTGCACGGCACCAAGCCGATCGACCTGGTCGTCGGCCTCATCCGGGCCCTGCGCGAACGCAACCCCGGCCTCGACCCCGCCACCATCGACGACATCGTCCTCGGTGTCGTCGGCCCCGTCGGCGACCAGGGCTCCGACATCGCCCGCATCGCCGCCATCGCCGCCGGACTGCCCGACACCGTCGCCGGCGTACAGGAGAACCGCTTCTGTGCCTCCGGCCTCGAAGCCGTCAACCTCGCCGCCGCCAAGGTCCGTTCCGGCTGGGAGGACCTCGTCCTCGCGGGCGGCGTCGAGGCCATGTCCCGCGTCCCCATGGCCTCCGACGGCGGCGCCTGGTTCGCCGACCCGATGACCAACTGGGACACCGGCTTCGTCCCCCAGGGCATCGGCGCCGACCTGATCGCCACCATCGAGGGCTTCACCCGGCGCGACGTCGACGAGTACGCGGCCCTCTCCCAGGAGCGGGCCGCCACCGCCATCAAGGAGGGCCGCTTCGCCGGCTCCGTGGTCCCCGTCACCGACCGCAACGGCCTGGTCGTCCTGGACCACGAGGAGTTCGTCCGCCCCGGCACCACCGCCGACACCCTCGCCAAGCTGAAGCCCTCCTTCGCCGACATCGGCGACCTCGGCGGCTTCGACGCCGTCGCCCTGCAGAAGTACCACTGGGTCGAGAAGATCGACCACGTCCACCACGCCGGCAACTCCTCCGGCATCGTCGACGGCGCCTCCCTCGTCGCCATCGGCACCCGCGAGGCCGGCGAGCGGAACGGACTGCGCCCCCGCGCCCGTATCGTCTCGGCCGCCGTCTCCGGCTCCGAACCCACCATCATGCTCACCGGTCCCGCCCCCGCCACCCGCAAGGCCCTCGCCAAGGCCGGCCTGAGCATCGACGACATCGACCTCATCGAGATGAACGAGGCCTTCGCCGGCGTCGTCCTGCGCTTCGTCAAGGACATGGGCGTCTCCCTCGACAAGGTCAACGTCAACGGCGGCGCCATCGCGCTGGGCCACCCGCTCGGCGCCACCGGCGCCATGCTGCTCGGCACCGTCGTCGACGAGCTGGAGCGCCAGGACAAGCGCTACGGCCTCGTCACCCTCTGCGTCGGCGGCGGCATGGGCGTCGCCACCATCGTCGAACGCGTCTGATCCGTCCTGATTCCCGATCCCTGATCCCACCTCTGACACGGAAGTAGCGAACATGAGCGAGTCCACCACGATCCGCTGGGAACAGGACGAGACCGGCGTCGTCACCCTGGTCCTCGACGACCCGAACCAGTCCGCCAACACGATGAACCAGGCCTTCAAGGACTCCATCGCGGCCATCGCCGACCGCGCCGAGGCCGAGAAGGACTCCATCCGAGGCATCATCTACACCTCCGCCAAGAAGACCTTCTTCGCGGGCGGCGACCTCAAGGACATGATCGGGCTGCGCCCCGAGGACGCCCAGGTCGCCTTCGACACCGGCACCGCGATCAAGCGCTCGCTGCGCCGCATCGAGACCCTCGGCAAGCCCGTCGTCGCCGCCATCAACGGCGCGGCCCTCGGCGGCGGTTACGAGATCTGCCTCGCCTCCCACCACCGCGTCGCCCTCGACGCCCCCGGCTCCAAGATCGGCCTGCCCGAGGTCACCCTCGGCCTGCTCCCGGCCGGCGGCGGCGTCACCCGTACCGTCCGCCTCATGGGCATCGCCGACGCCCTCCTGAAGGTCCTCCTCCAGGGCACCCAGTACAACCCGCAGCGCGCCCTCGCGGCCGGCCTCGTCCACGAACTGGCCGCCACCCCCGAGGAGATGATCGCCAAGGCCCGCGCCTTCATCGACGCCAACCCCGAGTCGAAGCAGCCCTGGGACGTCCCCGGCTACCGGATCCCCGGCGGCACGCCGTCCAGCCCGCGTTTCGCCGCCAACCTCCCGGCCTTCCCCGCCAACCTCAAGAAGCAGCTGAACGGCGCCCCCTACCCTGCCCCCCGCAACATCCTGGCCTGCGCCGTCGAGGGCTCCCAGGTGGACTTCGAGACCGCCCTGACCATCGAGGCCCGCTACTTCACCGAGCTGGTCACCGGCCAGACCGCGAAGAACATGATCCAGGCCTTCTTCTTCGACCTCCAGGCCGTCAACGCCGGCCGCAGCCGCCCGCAGGGCGTCGAGCCCCGCACGGTCCGCAAGGTCGCCGTCCTCGGAGCCGGCATGATGGGCGCGGGCATCGCCTACTCCTGCGCCCGCGCCGGCATCGAGGTCGTCCTCAAGGACGTCACCCCCGAGGCCGCCGCCAAGGGCAAGGCCTACTCCGAGAAGCTGCTCGACAAGGCGCTCGCCAAGGGCCGCACCACCGAGGCCAAGCGCGCCGAGCTGCTGGCCCGGATCACCCCGACCGCCGTCGCCGCCGACCTGGCCGGCTGCGACGCCGTCATCGAGGCCGTCTTCGAGGACACGGCCCTCAAGCACAAGGTGTTCCAGGAGATCCAGGACATCGTCGCCCCCGACGCGCTGCTCTGCTCCAACACCTCCACCCTGCCCATCACCGGTCTGGCGGAGGGGGTTTCGCGCCCCGCCGACTTCATCGGGCTGCACTTCTTCTCGCCCGTCGACAAGATGCCGCTGGTGGAGATCATCAAGGGCGAGCGCACCGGCGACGAGGCCATCGCCCGCGCCTTCGACCTGGTCCGCCAGATCAACAAGACCCCGATCGTGGTCAACGACTCGCGCGGCTTCTTCACCTCCCGCGTCATCGGCCAGTTCATCAACGAGGGCGTCGCCATGGTCGGCGAGGGCATCGAGCCCGCCTCCATCGAGCAGGCCGCCGCCCAGGCCGGCTACCCGGCCAAGGTGCTCTCCCTCATGGACGAGCTCACCCTCACCCTCCCGCGCAAGATCCGCAACGAGACCCGCAAGGCCTTCGAGGCCGAGGGCCGCGCCTGGACCGAGCACCCCGCCGACACCGTCATCGACCGCATGGTCGACGAGTTCGGCCGCCCCGGCCGCAGCGGAGGCGCCGGCTTCTACGAGTACGACGAGTCCGGCAGGCGCACCCGCATCTGGCCGGGCCTGCGCGAGCACTTCGCCAAGCCGGACGCCGCCGAGGTCCCGTTCGAGGACATGAAGGAACGCATGCTCTTCGCCGAGGCCGTGGACACCGTCCGCTGCCTGGACGAGGGCGTGCTCACCTCCATCGCCGACGCCAACATCGGCTCCATCATGGGCATCGGCTTCCCCGCCTGGACCGGCGGCGTGATCCAGTACATCAACGGCTACGAGGGCGGCCTGCCCGGCTTCGTCGCCCGCGCCCGCGAACTCGCCGCCACCTACGGCGAGCGCTTCACCCCGCCCGCCTCGCTGGTGGCGAAGGCCGAGCGCGGGGAGACGTACGCGGACTGACCGGCTCGCCAGGCCGCAGCCGGCGCCCGACACGGGAAGGGGCCGCCCGGGGGACCACCCCGGGCGGCCCCTTCGCGCACGACGAGGACCGAGATGCGACGGCGTCCGGTGCGGCGCACCATGGACGGGGCACGTGTCCTTCTCCGATCGTGCACAGCTGGGGGGAACACCCGTTCACGTACGAAGAAACGGGGAGACCCATGAAGAAATCCCTGGTGGCCGCATTCGCCACCTCCGTCATGGCCGTCACGCTGGCCGCTCCGGGGACGCCCGCGACCGCCGCCTCGGCCTTCTGCAACCAGACGAGCCCGAGCACCTCGCTCGCCGCCTACAACAAGGACACCGGAGCCGTGGGCACCGGCACCCTGTCGGCCGGGCACTGGCACTACGGATCCAACATCAACGTTCCCGACGGGTACACCCACGGCGTCGCCAGCCGCGACTCGCTGCTGTTCTACAACGCCGACACCGGGGCCGGCGAGAGCGGCACCTTCAAGAACGGCAAGTACACCCGCGTCCAGACCTACAACAACTTCTCGACGGGATGGACCGCCGTCGTGGCGTCGGGCGACTCGGCGCTCTTCTACAACGCGGACAACGGTCAGGGCGGCACCGGCACGCTCAAGAACGGCCGCTACCACCACGTCCGCTCGTACGACAACTTCAGCACGGGCTGGGACTCCATCGCCGCCTCGTGCGACACGGCGGTCTTCGCGAAGTCCGGTGAAATCGGATACGGAACCCTCACGGGCGGCGTCTACAACCACGTCGGCGGCAGGGAGACCGAGGACCTGGGGACGCTCGTCGCGACCAAGGACACGGTCCTGGCCCTCGAGAACACCGGCTCCCAGCTCAAGTCCCGCATCGCCCGGGCGACCGGCGGCAAGGTCGGCGACTTCCGTGACACCGGCACGTCGGGCCTGTGGGAGGAAGAGGGCAGGACCGGCGACAGCCTGTTCTTCTACAAGACGGACGGCACGGCGTGGACCTCGAAGCTCAGCGGGAACAACTACGCCAACGTCGGATCGCTCGCCAACGTCTCCGCCGACTGGTCGTTCCTCGCCGGCGGTGTGTGAACCCTCAACCACTGGCCCCCAAGGCGGCGTTCACCCGGTCTCCGAGGCGAACGCCGCCCGCAGCTCCTCCTTCAGCGACCGCTGGAAGGCCGTCACCAGGGCCTGCACCACCATCGGCTGCATGTGAGCCGACAGCGCCTTCATCGACTCGATCCGCTCCAGATCGCTCTCGCCCTCGGTGAAGGGCCCCCACACCTCGTCCCGGAACAGCGCCGTCAGCTGGTGCGCCGCCGTCCGCGCGTGCTCCAGCAGGATCCCCCGCGCCACCAGCAGCGTCTCGTGCGCGATCGGCACGTCGAGCAGCGCCACCCCCAGCCGCAGCAGGCCCAGGTCCACCCGGAAACCCTCACCCGCCTCACCCGCCTCCGCGAGCACGTTCATCGCCGCCAGCCGGCGCAGGTCCCCGTCCGACAGGGCGCGCCCCGCCCGCCGCTCCAGCTCGTCCCGCGCCACCTCCCGCGCCGTGTCCGGCGCCCAGGTCGCCACCAGCGCCCGGTGGATCGCCAGGTCGTGCGCGCTCAGGTCGTCCGGAAGCGCGTCCAGATAGCGCTGGATCGCCGACAGGGTCATCCCCTGGTGCTGGAGCTCCTCGATCAGCGCCAGCCGCGACAGGTGCTCCGGGCCGTAGTGCCCCACCCGACGGGGTCCGATCACGGGAGGGGGCAAAAGCCCGCGCGTGCTGTAGAACCGTACGGTGCGGACGGTGACACCGGCCTTCGACGCCAGCTCGTCGACGGTGAGCATCGGCTCGGTCGCCCGGTCGTCGGCCATCGTCCGCTCCTCGCTCTCTGCTGCACGGCTTGGGTTCAACAGTATTGCTGTCGCACCAACGATGTGAAACGGCCAGGAGCTGCCCATGACCACGAACCTGCGACTGCCCGGACGACCCGAAGACCTCACCCTCCCCGCCCTGCTCGCCCGCAACGCCGCCGAACACCCCGACCTGCCCGCCCTCTCCTGGCGCACCGGGGGCGGGGGCACGTGGGAGACCCTCACCTGGAGCGAGGCCCGTCGCCGCGTCGCCGTCCTCGCCGCCGGATACACCGCCCTGGGCGTCGCCCGCGGCGAACACGTCCTGCTGATGATGGGCAACCGGCCCGAGCACTGGCTCAGCGACCTCGCCCTCGTGCACATCGGGGCCGTCCCCGTCACCGTCTACGGAACCTCCGCGCCCGAGCAGATCGCCCACATCGCCGCCACAGCCGGGCCCGCCTGGCCGTCGTCGAGGGCGCCCGCGAGCTGGCCCGCTGGGCCCCGCTGCTGGACGACCCCGCCACCCCGCTGGAGCGCCTCGTCGTCGCCGAGGCCGCCGAGGCCGGCCCGCACACCACCTACGGCTCCCTCTACGCCGCCGGCGCCCGCCTGCACCGCCCCAACGCCTTCGAGAAGGCCTGGCAGGAGTCCCGCCCCGGCGACCCCCTGACCGTCGTCTACACCTCGGGCACCACCGGCGACCCCAAGGGGGTGCGGCTCAGCCACCGCAACATCCTGCTCCAGTCGGTGCGCCTCGACCGGCACGTGGAGCTCCCCGAGCACGCCGAGCACGTCTGCTACCTGCCCTTCGCCCACATCGCCGAGCGGATCCTCGGCATCTACCTGCCGCTGCTGCGCGCCGCGCACGTCCGGCTGGTCGCCGACCCCACCGCCGTGGCCGCGGCGGTGCGGGAGCTGCGGCCGGTGCAGTTCTTCGGGGTGCCCCGGGTCTGGGAGAAGCTCGCCGCCGGCGTACGGGCGGTGCTGGCGGGCCTCCCGGAGGAGCAGCGGCGGGCCATCGAGGGGGCCGGGGACGTGGCCCGCGCCCTGGCCGGGCACCGGGAGCGCGGCGAGGAGGCCCCGGCCGCGCTGGAGGCCTCGTACGCGCAGGCGAAGGAACGGGTCCTGGACCCGCTGCTGCGGCTGGCGGGGCTGGACCGGCTCGTGTGGACGGCCAGCGCGACGGCGCCGATGCCGATCGAGGTGGTCCGCTTCTGGGCGGGGTGGGGGATCACCATCATGGACGCCTGGGGGCTGACCGAGACCTCCGGGGTGTGCACCGTCAACGGCAACAGCCCCGGCGGCTTCCGGCTCGGTTCGGTGGGCCGGCCGATCGAGGGGCTGGAGCTCCGGCTCGCCGAGGACGGCGAGGTCCTCGCGCGCGGCGCCACCGTCTTCGACGGCTACCTGCGGCCCGACGGCACGGTGGA
Organism: Streptomyces sp. NPDC032091; assembly: GCF_055580265.1. Lineage (NCBI taxonomy): Bacteria > Bacillati > Actinomycetota > Actinomycetes > Kitasatosporales > Streptomycetaceae > Streptomyces > Streptomyces sp. NPDC032091. Next base: position 11,577 of record NZ_JBVILR010000006.1, read on the forward strand.
GGGAGCCGCCGACGCCGAGGGCTGGTTCCCCACGGGGGACATCGGCCGGCTCGACGAGGACGGCTTCCTGTGGCTGACCGACCGCAAGAAGGAGCTGATCATCACCTCGAACGGCAAGAACGTGGCCCCGGCCCTGGTGGAGAACACCGTCAAGGAACACCCCCTGATCGGCCAGGCCCTGGTCCACGGCGACGGCCGCTCCTACCTCGTCGCCCTGCTCGTCCTGGACCCCGAACTGGCCCCCGCCTGGGCCGCCGCCCGCGGCATCGAGACGACCACCTTGGCGGAACTGGCCGCCCACCCGGCGGTCCTGGAGGAGACGGCCCGCGCGGTGGAGGCCGCCAACGCCCGCCTCAACCGCACGGAACAGATCAAGCGCTACCGCCTGCTGGCGGAGGAATGGGGCCCGGAAACGGGCGAACTCACCCCGACCCTGAAACTCCGCCGCCGCGTGGTCCGCGAAAAGTACGGCCACCTGATCGAGGCTCTGTACGAGACCGCCTGACGCACGGGCCGGGACCGGGGGAGGGCGGGACGAATGGACGACCGGATCGTCAGGCGGTGCCGATCACCGTGTCGCGCTTGTCGTACCAGCGGAGGGAGTCGCGGATGCCGTCCTCGATGGAGTGTTCCGTCTTCCAGCCGAGGAGTTCGCGGGCGAGGCCGACGCGCGCGTAGGCGCCCGCCGAGTCACCGGGCCTGCGGTCGGTCTCGACGGCCGTCAGCGGGGTCCCGGTGACCGCTTCGAAGGCGGTGAGGAGTTCGCGGACGGTCGTTCCGCGGCCGGTGCCCAGGTTGATGACGCGGTAGGGGGCAGTGCGGGTCACGGCGTCGAAGCGTTCGATGGCCTTGATGTGGGCTGCGGCGAGGTCCCAGACGTGGACGTAGTCGCGGATGCCGGTTCCGTCGTGGGTGGGGTAGTCGGTGCCGGTGACGGAGAACGGCTCGCCCGCGTGGTGCACGTCGATCATCTTCCCGAGGGCATGCGTGGGCGTGCGGATCTGGAGACCGGTGCGGAGCCGGGGGTCGGCGCCGATCGGATTGAAGTAGCGCAGCGAAATGACGTTGAGGGTTCCGGCTGCGGCGACGTCGCGCAGGATCGTCTCGAACATCGCCTTGGTGCGGGCGTACGGGCTGAGGGTTTCGAGGGGGGACTGCTCGTCAACCGAGAAGTCCCCGGGGTCGGCCCGATAGATGGAGGCCGAGCTGCTGAAGAGGAGGTTGCGGCAGTCGTTGCGGACCAGGTGTTCGAGGAACTCGATGCCCTTGGCGACGTTCTCCCGGTAGTAGCCGAGCGGGTTGGCGACGGAGTCGGGGACGACGATCAGCGCGGCGCAGTCGACGGCGGTCCGGATGTCGGGGTGCTCGGTGAAGATCCGGTCGATCAGGGTCCCGTCGCTGATGTCGCCCTCGTAGAGGACGCGGCCGTCGGTGAACTCGCGGCGGCCGGTGGCGAGGTTGTCGAGGATGACGGGGGTGATGCCGTTGTCCATGCAGGCGGAGGCGATGGTGCTGCCGATGAAGCCGGCGCCCCCGGCGATGAGTACCTTCAAGGCTCTGTTCCTCGTTCGTGCGATGCCGGGGCGGCGCGGTTCCCGCGCCGCCGGGTGCTGCTGGCATGGTGCCCTACTGCGGCGATCAGCACTGCCAGAGGAAGGCGGTCTGGGAGCAGGGAGGGCAGGCGAAGGCGTAGGCCGAGCCGCCCCCGCCGAAGTTCATGGACGTGGAGGGGTGGGGTCCCTCTTCGAGCTGGGCGACCAGGAGCATGGGCCGGGTGCACGCCGAGCAGAGGGGCGTCTCGTCGTATTGCAGCCACTCGGGCTGTCCGCCGAGCTGCCCCAGGACCCTTCCCGGATCGTTTCCGGTGGCCACGCCCCCATGCCTGCGTGCGTCGGAGTAGTCGGTCGAGGGTGCGGGCGTCACGGTCACGGCATGGGCGGCGCCGAGGTGGAGTACGTCCTCGTCTTCGCAGGCGGGTGCGGCCATCGGCCGCAGTGCGTTCGCGGGGAGGAGCAGTGCGCGGTTGCCGCCTGACGTCGGGCTCCACTCGTCGCACATGCCGGGATCGTGCTGGCACATGAATATCGCCATGACCCGGTCGGCCTGGGCCCCCGGTTCGATGACCGGTCGGCCCAGGCCGTCCAGGAGTATCTGGGCCAGGAACTGCATCGGCCCGTCGCAGGCCCCACAGGCGGGCCACGGCGTCCCCGCCGGGGCCAGCGGTGTTCCTCCCGTGCGCGTGACCAGTGCGTCGGGTTCCGCTGCCCCTGCGTACGTCATCAGCATCGTCGTCATGGGACCGGACCCTACGACAGCGTTCCTTCGGGGGACGGGGAAGCCCCGGCCAGGGGGGAGTGGCTAGCGCCCCACCACCGGGTAGTGGTCCGAGAGGTTGGTGTACGTGTAGGACTTGCCCCAGCTGGAGACCGTCCAGGGGGTCGACTGTTCCCGCACCACGTTGTTCTCCCAGCCCGTCGGGCGGGCGTTGGCCTTGCGGTAGAGGACGTAGTCCAGGTCCTCACGGGGGTCCGTCGGGTAGCGGTAGTTGGCGATGGAGTTGGTCGCCGTGTCGAAGGAGTACGGGTGGCCCGTGCGGGCGTCGGCCGGGGCCAGGTCGAGGTCGGTGAGCATCGAGGAGTACTCCGCGCTGTGGGAGTCGACGTTCATGTCGCCCGCCACGATGACCTGTTCGCCCGCCGGGATGTTCTTGGCGTCCAGGAAGGCGTCTATCGCCTTGAACTGGCGGCTGCGCATCTGCGCCGCCTCGCCCGCGCCGCAGCCCGGGTCGGTGGACTGGGCGTGAGTGCCCACCACGTGCACCCGGGTGCCGTTGACGTCCAGGACCACGTACGCGAAGCCCTTGTTGGACCACCAGTCGGCGCCGCAGGCGTCCTTGTAGACCACCTGCTCCTTGCGCACGATCGGCCACTTGCTGAGGACCACGACGCCGCCGTCCTCCGGGGTGGTGGAGGAGTAGGAGCCGCCCGTCGCGTCCCAGCCGCTCTTGCCGCGGCCCACGACCGGGGTCTGGTACGGGTACTGCGCGGAGGCGTTCGCCTTCAACGCGTCCGACGCGCCGTTGTCGAAGGCCTCCTGGAGGACGACCACGTCGTGGCCCTGGAAGAAGGAGGCCTTCGGGATCTCGGCGGCCCGGTGGTCCTGGCCCCAGTTCGGGTACAGGTTCGTGCTCATCAGGAACGTGTTGTACGTCAGGACGCTCAGCCGGGGCGCCGCGGCGGCCTCGGCGGCCGTGGCGGCGGGCGCGGAGGCGAGGGCGAGGGCGGCGGCGGCCGCGGTCGCGGCGACGGCCGTGGCGGCGGTGCGGCTGCGGTGCGTGATCTGCTGCATGGAGGTCTCCATCAGTCCTGTGGAACCCCCGGGAATCCTGCGAGGCGGGGGCGAAGGGGGAAGATCGACGCCGTCATCCAAGCAGCCGCGGTTACTTCGGGGTAACACCCGTGACAAGACTTTCTGTCCGGAGCACGACTTCTCCCGCTCGCATAATTGACCTCATGAACCACACGGGTCACAGCTCCCCCGAAAGCCCCACCCGGCGCCTCGATCCCGAGCCCCCGCCGCCGGGCGGAGTCCTGTGGAGCACCGCCGGGGACATCCGCTCCCTGCTGACCCTGCCCGCCGCCTTCACCCTGCAGGTCGCCCACCCGGCCGTCGGCGCCGGCGTCGACCAGTACTCGGTCTTCCGCACCGACCCCTGGGGGCGCGGCGAGCGCTCCCTGCGCTCCGTGATGCTGTGGGTCTACGGCGGGGACGAGGCCGTCGCCGAGGGCCGCCGGGTGCGGCGCCTGCACAAGGAGATCCGGGGCACCGACACCCGGGGCCGGCGCTACCACTCCCTGGACCCGTCCTGCTACGCCTGGGTGCACGCCACCGGCTTCCCGGTCGCCCGGTACGCCGGGCGCTACCTGTTCCGCCGCACCACCCCCGAGCAGGACCGCCAGATGTACCGGGAGTGGCTCCGGGTGGGGCGGATCCTGGGGCTGCGCGACCGGGACATGCCGCAGACGATCGAGGAGTTCTGGCCGTACTACCACCGGATGCTGGCCGAGGAGATCGAGCCGACCAAGGTCGCCCGGGAGCTGGTCGCCGTGGACGCCGACCTGCCCGCCCCCGAGCCCGCCTCCCGGGTCCTGCGGCTGCTGCTGCGGCTCACCTGGCCGCTCCTGCGCGCGGGCTACCTGCGCTTCCGGGCCTTCGTCACCGTCGGGTACATGCCGCCCGACGCGCGGGCCGCCATCGGCCTGGAGTGGACCCCGGCCCAGGAGCGCCGGCTCCGGCGGTTCAGCGCCGTCGTACGTGTTCTCGTACCGCTCCTGCCCGAGCGGCTGCGCTACCTGCCGCGGGCCCGCGCCGCCCGGGCGCGGTGGCGCGCCGGGACCCGCTGAGGGGTCCCGGCGCGCGGGTCCGCGTACCGGGGTCGGTCAGTGCTCGTGGATGCTGTTCGTCGCGGCGATCTTCTTCCAGGACTTCGGCTCGACCGCCGGCTTCGCCGGGGCCAGGGCGCGCGCGCCCTGCCGGGCGGCGGGGGCGCCGAAGGCCGGCTTGCCCGGGGTGTAGAGCCAGGTGTCGAAGAGCTGGGCGAGCGGCTTGTTCGAGACCTTCTCCGCATAGCGGACGAAGTCCCCGACCTTGGCGTTGCCGTAGGCCCGCTCGGTCGGCCAGCCCTTGAGGATCTGGAAGAACTTCTCGTCTCCGACCTCGTTGCGCAGCGCCTGGATCGCGATGGCACCCCGGTCGTACACGGCCCCGTGGAACTGGTTCTCAGCCCCCGGGTCACCCGGCTTGACCTGCCAGAACGGGTCCTCGGCCGGGCGGGTGTCGTACGCCCACTGGGCGAGCTCCTGCGCGGTGCCCTCGCCCTCCTTCTCCGACCACAGCCACTGGGCGTAGCGGGCGAAGCCCTCGTTGACCCAGATGTCCTTCCAGTTGTCCACGGACACGCTGTCGCCGTACCACTGGTGCGCCAGCTCGTGCACGACGACCGAGACGTTGGCGCCGTTCGCGAACTGGCGCGGGCTGTAGAACGGGCGGGTCTGGGTCTCCAGGGCGAAACCGGAGGGGACGTTCGGGACGTAGCCGCCCAGCGCGTTGAAGGGGTAGGGGCCGAAGACCGACTCCAGCCACTCCGCGACCTCGCCGGTCCGCTCGACGCTCGCCCGCGCCGAGCCCGCGTTGTCGCCCAGGTCCTTGCTGTAGGCGTTGAGGATCGGCAGGCCGTTCGCCGTCTTGTCGGTGGTGATGTCGAACTTGCCGATGGCGAGGGTGGCCAGGTAGGTGGCCTGCGGCTTGTTGGAGCGCCAGTTGTAGCGGGTCCAGCCGAGCTTGGAGGTCTGCGACTGGAGCACGCCGTTGCTGATGGCCTGGGTGCCGTCCGGGACGTTGACCGAGATGTCGAAGGTGGCCTTGTCGAGCGGGTGGTCGTTGCTCGGGAACCACCAGACCGCCGAGTCGGGCTCCTGCGCGGCGATGCCGCCGTCCGGGGTGCGCTGCCAGGCGGACCAGCCGTCGACCTTGAACTCCGAGGGCTTTCCGGCGTACTTGACGACGACGGTGGCCTGCTTGCCCTTCGCCAGCGGCTGCGCGGGGGTGACCTCCAGCTCGTGCGTGCCCGAGGTGGCGAACTTCGCCTTGGCCCCGTTGACCCGGATCTCGCTCACCTTGAGGCCGAAGTCCAGGTTGAAGCGGGACAGGTCCTGCTTGGCGGTGGTCAGGAGGGTGGCCGTGCCCTCCAGCAGGTCCGTCTTCGGCTGGTACTGCAGGCGCAGGTCGTAGTGGGAGACGTCGTAGCCGCCGTTCCCGCTCTCCGGGTAGTAGCTGTCGCCGATCCCCGGCGCACCCTGGACGGAGCTGGCCGCCGACGCCGGGATCACCAGCAGGAGGGAGGCGGCCAGGACGCTCGGGGCGATCACTTTGCGGTACACGAAGAGCTCCAAGGGGTAGGGGAGACAGATCGGTTCGACGTTCGTCGTACGTCGTTCGACCGTATTCACCCGTGGGGACTCCGGTCATGTCCATGGCCCCTGCTGTCACACGATCGCCATTCGGCCGTCACGATCATGGCCCCGCGCGGTGCGCCGTCCGTGGGACGGGCGGTCCGGGGCACCCTCGGACGGGCCGCCCCGCCGCTCGGGGCGGGCGCAGGTTGGCGCGAATGCGCCCCGCCCGGTGGGGCTGTGACCCATACTGGCCAGTCGGTAGGGTGCGGGCATGACCACAGACCCGCACGCCGCGCGACGGTGCTGGCACGCCGCCGTCAACCCGCTCCACGCCACCACCTACTTCTCCCCGGAGCTCTTCGAGGAGCTCGGCGCCCTCGGCGTCACCCACCGGGTCGCCGTCAACCTCGCCAGCCGCTCCGCGGCCATGGGCGCCGTCGGCCCCGGCGCGGTCACCGCGGCCTTCTACAACTACCGCCACGACCTCGTCGCCCGGCACCTGCCCGCCGTCTGGGACACCGCCACCCCCGGGCAGGTCCTCGCCGCCCGCCTGCGCGCGGCCGACCGCACCCTGCGCCGCCTCCTCGGCCCCGAGACCATCGCCTCGCCCGAGCTCGCCGAAGCCGCCGAGCTCGCCCTGCGCGCCACCGAGGCCTGCACCCGCCACGGCCGCACCCTCTACGCCGCCCACGCCGACCTCCCCGTCCCCGAGGAACCGCACCTGCGGCTGTGGCACGCCACCACCCTGCTGCGCGAGCACCGCGGCGACGGGCACCTCGCCGCCCTCCTCCTCACCGGCCTCGACCCGCTGGAGGCGCTCGTCAGCCACACCGCCACCGGCCGCGGCATGACCCCGAAGTGGGTCAAGTCCATCCGCGGCTGGGAGCAGTCCGACCTCGACGCCGCAGCCGGCCGGCTCCGCGCCCGCGGGGCCCTCGACGCCGACGGCGAGCTCACCGCGGAGGGCCACGCCCTGCGCGAGCGGCTGGAGACCGAGACCGACCGCCTCGACGCCGCCCCGTACGAGCACCTCGGCGCGACCGGCGTCGCCCGGCTGCACGCTCTCGGCGGGGCCCTCGTCCGGCAGGCCGTCGGCGCCGGCGCCTTCCCGCCCGACCTCTTCGGAAAGGGCTGAGGGGCTCCCCGCCCCCGCAACCGGCACCTGCCACAATTGCAGCCTTCCACGCACACGCACGAAGGCAGGCGGGACCGCAGTGACGACGATGTCCATCGAAGGCAGGATCGCCGAGGAGCTCGGCGTACGGGAACGGCAGGTCAAGGCCGCCGTCGAGCTGCTCGACGGCGGCTCCACCGTGCCGTTCATCGCGCGCTACCGCAAGGAAGCGACCGAGATGCTCGACGACGCCCAGCTGCGCACCCTGGAGGAGCGGCTGCGCTACCTGCGCGAGCTGGAGGACCGCCGCGCGGCGATCCTCGACTCCGTGCGCGAGCAGGGCAAGCTGGACGCCGAGCTGGAGGCCCGGATCCACGCGGCCGACACCAAGGCCCGGCTGGAGGACATCTACCTCCCCTTCAAGCCCAAGCGGCGCACCAAGGCCCAGATCGCCCGCGAAGCCGGCCTGGCGCCGCTCGCCGAGGGCCTGCTGGCCGACCCGTCCGTCGAACCGGCCGCCGCGGCGGCCGCGTTCGTCGACGCCGCCAAGGGGGTCGCCGACGCGGCGGCCGCCCTGGAGGGCGCCCGCGCCATCCTCACCGAGAAGTTCGCCGAGGACGCCGACCTCATCGGCGACCTCCGCGAGCGCATGTGGAGCCGCGGCCGCCTCGCCGCGAAGGTCCGCGACGGCAAGGAGGAGGCGGGCGCGAAGTTCTCCGACTACTTCGACTTCGCCGAGCCCTTCACCGCCCTCCCCTCCCACCGCGTCCTCGCCATGCTGCGCGGCGAGAAGGAGGAGGTGCTCAGCCTGGAGCTGGAGCCCGAGGAGCCGTCCGAAACCCCCGGCCCGTCCACCTACGAGGGCCTGATCGCCCGCCGCTTCGGCATCGCCGACCGGTCCCGCCCCGGCGACAAGTGGCTGGCCGACACCGTCCGCTGGGCCTGGCGCACCAAGATCCAGGTCCACCTCGGCATCGACCTGCGCACCCGGCTGCGCGCCGCCGCCGAGGACGAGGCCGTACGGGTCTTCGCGGCCAACCTCCGCGACCTGCTGCTCGCCGCCCCCGCCGGCACCCGCGCCACCCTCGGCCTCGACCCGGGCTTCCGCACCGGCGTGAAGGTCGCCGTCGTCGACGCCACCGGCAAGGTCGTCGCCACGGACGTGATCCACCCGCACGTTCCCGCCAACAAGTGGGACCAGTCCCTGGCCACCGTCGCCCGCCTGGCGAAGGAGCACGCCGTCGAGCTGATCGCCATCGGCAACGGCACCGCCTCCCGCGAGACCGACAGGCTCGCCGGGGACCTCATCACCCGCCACCCCGAACTCGGGCTTACCAAGGTGATGGTCTCCGAGGCCGGCGCCTCCGTGTACTCGGCCTCCGCCTTCGCCTCGCAGGAACTGCCCGGCATGGACGTCTCGCTGCGCGGCGCCGTCTCCATCGCCCGCCGCCTCCAGGACCCGCTCGCCGAACTCGTCAAGATCGACCCGAAGTCCATCGGCGTCGGCCAGTACCAGCACGACCTGTCCGAGGTGAAGCTCTCCCGCTCCCTCGACGCGGTCGTCGAGGACTGCGTCAACGGCGTCGGCGTGGACGTCAACACCGCCTCCGCGCCGCTGCTGTCGCGGGTCTCGGGCATCAGCGGCACCCTCGCCGAGAACATCGTGGCCCACCGCGACGCCAACGGCCCCTTCCGCAGCCGCAAGGGCCTCAAGGACGTCGCCCGTCTCGGACCCAAGGCGTACGAGCAGTGCGCGGGCTTCCTGCGCATCCGCGGCGGCGACGACCCGCTCGACGCCTCCGCCGTGCACCCCGAGGCCTACCCGGTGGTCCGGGCCATGGGCAAGAAGGCGGGCGGCGAGGTCGCGGCGCTGATCGGCAACACCTCCGTCCTGCGCTCCCTGCGCCCGGACCAGTTCGTCACCGAGGCCTTCGGCCTGCCCACCGTCACCGACATCCTGCGCGAGCTGGAGAAGCCCGGCCGCGACCCGCGCCCCGCCTTCAAGACGGCCAGCTTCAAGGAGGGCGTGGAGAAGATCGGCGACCTCGCCCCGGGCATGGTCCTGGAGGGCGTCGTCACCAACGTGGCCGCCTTCGGCGCCTTCATCGACATCGGCGTCCACCAGGACGGACTGGCCCACGTCTCCGCCCTGTCGAACACCTTCGTCAAGGACCCGCGCGACGTGGTCAAGCCGGGCGACATCGTCAAGGTCAAGGTCATGGAGGTGGACATCCCGCGCAAGCGGATCTCGCTCACCCTGCGGCTGGAGGACGAGGCCGGAGCGGAACGCGGGGCCGGCGCACCGCGTCAGCGCGACGAGCGGCGCGGCGGCGCCCGTCCCCCGCAGCAGCGCGGCCAGGGCCGCGGCGAGGGCCAAGGCCGGGCGGAGGGTCAGGGCCGGGCGGAGGGTCAGGGCCAGGGCCGTGGCCAGCGCGGCGGCGGTCAGCGCCAGGGCGGCCAGGGCGGCGGCGGAGGCCAGGGCGGCGGCGGCCAGCGCGCCGGGGCCCCGGCCCCCGCCAACAGCGCCATGGCCGACGCCCTGCGCCGGGCCGGCCTCACCGGCGGCGGCCGGGAGGACCGCCGCAAGCGGTAGCGGCAGGGCCCCGCGGGGGTCGGCAGACCTGGCTGGATAAGGACCCTGCGGGAGGGCCGTCCTTGCCAACTCCCGTACGTGATCGGTAGGCATGGTGGAACGCCCGTTCGTCTCGTGCGGACGGGCGTTCCGCGTTTCCCCCTCCGGGACCGCACTCCCGAGGCCGCCTCAAGGCACAGGACGTCATGCCGAACCCCACCCACGCCTACCGACGCTGCCCGAGAAAGGGTCCGAAGAGGGAACACATGCCCTACCGGAATCTCAGCCTGCGCAGACGCTGCGAGATGATTCTCGGTCACCTCGATCTGACGCACCCGTTCTCCCTGGACACCCTCTGCGCCCGCATGGCCGACCGGCGAGGCCGTCCGATCCGGCTCCACCCCCTGCCCCGCGAGGCCGCCGAATCCGGCGTCTGCGGACTGTGGGTGGGCACCGAGACCGTGGACTACGTCTTCTACGAGGCCCACACCACGCCCCTGCACCGCGAGCACATCGTCCTCCACGAGCTCGGCCACATCCTTTTCGGCCACCACTCCCTGGAGGGCGAGGAGATCGACGGCCGGGCACCCGTGGTCCTCGGCCGCACCAACTACACCACCCGCCAGGAGCAGGAGGCGGAGATGCTCGCGAGCATGATCCGCATCCACACCGCGGGCACCGGCCACCCCCGCCCCGCCGCCGGTCCTCGGGGCGCACTCGCCCGGCTGGAGTCCGCCATGGGGTACGAGCGGGGACACCGCGATGGCAGCTGACCTCGCGGCCTTCGGCGACCGCCTGGCCGTCCCCAGCGTCGTGTGCCTGTGGATCGCGGTCCTGCTGCGGGCCCCCGGCGCCCTGCGCTCCCCGCAGCAGCGCGGCCTGTGGCTCGCCGTCGCCACCGCGGCCGCCGCGATGACCCTGAACCTGCCCGACGTCGTCGCGTACGCCCTGCGCCGCGAGGCCTCCTACGCGCACACCATCGGCCTCGCCCGCAACCTCATCGGCGTCCTGTCGGCGGGCGCCGTGCTCTACTTCGTGGCCGCCGCCACCCGCGGCCGCCGGCTCCAGCTGGCCTCCTGGGCCGGCACCCTGCTCTGGCTCGCCGCCCTCGTCACCCTGGACGCCGCGGCGCCCGCCCACGGCACGCACACCATCCCGGCCACCGGCGCCCCCGTGCCCTCCCTGCCGTACTGGCTCGTGCTGATCTCCGCCCACCTGATCGCCAACACCATCTGCGTGTACGTGTGCTGGTGCTACAGCCGCCGCAGCGAGAGCCGCGGACTGGCCGCCGGACTGCGGCTGTTCGGCCTCGGCACCGGCCTGGCCTGGCTGTTCTGGGCCGCGTACCTGCTCAAGGCGCTGTTCGCCAGCACCTGGGCGCTGCCCGCCCTGCCCCTGCTGATGAACCTGCACGGACTGCTGCGCGCCGCCGCGATCCTCGTCCCCACCCTCTTCACCCTCCGCCACGCCCTCGCCGACACCGCCACCGCCTGGCGGCTGTGGCCGCTGTGGCGGGACCTGGTCCAGGCCGTCCCGTACGTGGTCCTCTCCCGGCCCCGCGCCGGGAGGGTGCTGGAACTGCTGTGGCCGCCCGTGCCGCGCAACCTGCTCGTCTACCGCAAGGTCATCGAGACCCGCGACGCCATCCTGATCCTGGGGGAGTACGTCGCCCCCGGCGTCCCCGAACTGGCGCGCGGCCACATCGCCGACAGCAGGATCCCCGAGCAGCGGCGCACCGCGGCCGCGCTGGCCTGCGTACTGAAGGAGGCGCGCCGGGCCAAGCTCGCCGGGCTGCCCGGGCAGCCGGGCCCGGCCCCCGCCCTGGAGCTCCCGGCCGTCATGCAGAGCTCGGCGGAGGGCGGCGGCGGCCTGGAGGACGAGGCCCGCTTCCTGGTGCACGTCGCCCAGGCCTACGCCTCCCCGGAGGCCTCCGCCTTCGCCCCCGCCCCCGCCTCCGCCCCGGGCACCACCTGAACCACCGGTACCGTCCGTACCGCCGCACCACCGAGGAAGTGACGCCCGTGACCACCACCGTCCTGATCACCGGAGCCAGCGCCGGCCTGGGCGCCGCCTTCGCCCGCGGCTTCGCCGCCAAGGGCTGCGCCCTGGTCCTCGTCGCCCGGGACAAGGCCCGCCTGGAGGCCGTGGCCGCCGAACTCGGCCGGGACTTCGCCACCGTCTGCGAGGTCCTGCCGGCCGACCTCCTCGACCCGGCCGGCCGCGCCGCCGTCGAGGCCCGCCTCGCCGACACCGCGCGGCCGGTGGACGTCCTGGTCAACAACGCCGGGTTCGGCCTGCCCGCGCCCTACCCGTACAGCCCCGTCGAGGACGAGGAGCGGATGCTCGACCTCCTGGTGAAGGTCCCGCTCCGGCTCACGCACGCCCTGCTGCCCGGGCTCAGGGAGCGCCGCCGCGGCGCGGTGCTCAACGTCTCCTCGGTCGCGGGACTGCTGCCGACCGGGACGTACGGGGCGGCCAAGGCGTGGGTGACCGCCTTCAGCGAGTCCCTCCGCGTCGACATGGCGCCGTACGGGGTCCGGGTCCTGGCGGTGGTGCCCGGGTTCACCCGCACCGAGTTCCAGCAGCGCGCCGGGATGGACGTCGCCTCCCTGCGCGACGCGGTGTGGCTGGAGCCGGAGGCGGTGGTGGCCAAGGCCCTGCGGGACCTGGCCCTGCGCCGCCCCGTCAGCATCACGGGCCGCCACTACCAGGCGTACGCCTTCGCGGTCCGCCACCTCCCGCGCGCCTTCGTGGCCGGCCGGATGGCCCGCGAACGCCGGGCCCCGGCCGGGCCGGCGGCCCCCTGAGGGCCGGTTTGAGGGCCGCGGGTCCGGGCAGCCGCCGAACGAGGGGGCGGCGGCACGGGGGGCGGGAGGAGGACTTGTCATGGACGAGCAAGGCGGCGCCGGAGGCGTCCCGCTCCACGAAGACGACGACCCGCAGCGGCAGCGCAAACCCCACCCGGAGCGGCCCGCCCCGGGAGGATCCCGGCCCAGGGAGGCACCCGGCCCGGTCCGGCGCGAGGACACGGACGAGGCCAGCCGCCTCGACCGCCCCGCACCCCCGGACCCCGAACCGCCGCGCCGACGCGGGGGCCACGGCTAGTCACCGGATCCCGCCCCCCGTCCCCTACGAGGGCGCCCCGCCCACGCGCCGGTCCACGGCACGCTCCACGGCGGCATCGAGGAGGATCTGCGCCAGCTCGCGCGGCTGGGAGAACATCGGCCAATGGCCGGTGTCCATCGTGACCAGCCGCCAGCTCTCGCTGTTCAGCAGCTCGGCCACCTCTTCGTCGGGCTCGGCGTCATCGGGCTCGGTCCCTGGCATCACGCACAGGACGTAGGTCGCCGGAAGGCCACCGAGCGGCCCCGACAGCACGGCGGGCTCGGTCAGCGTGGCACCCGGGTGGGGCGTCGAGCCCCGCACGAGGCGTGCGATCTGCTCGTCGGTGAGACCCTCGCCGTCGTAATGAGAAGCCGGCGCGAGCGGCCAGAACCCTCCGCTCTCGGCGATCGACGCCTCGACCGCCGCCCCGCCGTCCGGCCAGGCGGAGACGAACGACTCGCCGTCGGTCGGAACACTCGAGTCGACGAACACCACGCGGGCCAGCCGGTCACCGATCCGCTCCGCGGCCTGACCCACCGGGATGCCCGAGTAGCTGTGACCCACCAGGACGACGTCCCGCAGACCCTGGCGTTCCACCTCGGCGACGATGTCCTGGACGTGCGTCGCCTGCCCCGCCGGTACGCCCCGCTTGTCGGCGAGACCGGACAGCGTCAACGGATGGACGCCGTGGCCGGCCGCACGCAGATGCGGCACCACCTCGCTCCACGCCCACGCCCCGAGCCGCGCACCTGCAACCAACACGAAATTCACCATGGCCGCACCGTAGGTCAGAGCTCCGTGACCTTGCCGGAGGCGACCTCCAGGCGGCGGGTGACGTGCACCGCGTCCAGCATGCGCCGGTCGTGGGTGACGAGCAGCAGGGTGCCCTCGTAGGCCTCCAGGGCCGATTCCAGCTGCTCGATCGCCGGCAGGTCCAGGTGGTTCGTCGGCTCGTCCAGGACGAGGAGGTTCACCCCCCGCCCCTGGAGCAGCGCCAGCGCCGCCCGGGTGCGCTCGCCCGGGGACAGGGTCGCCGCCGGACGCAGTACGTGCGCCGCCTTCAGACCGAACTTGGCCAGCAGCGTGCGGACCTCCGCCGGCTCGGTCTCCGGGACGGCCGCGCAGAAGGCCTCCAGCAGCGGCTCCTCGCCGAGGAACAGCCCGCGCGCCTGGTCGACCTCCCCGACCAGCACGCCCGAGCCGAGCACGGCGGAGCCGGAATCGGGGGCCAGCCGGCCCAGCAGCACCGCGAGGAGGGTGGACTTGCCGGCCCCGTTGGCCCCGGTGATCGCCACCCGGTCCGCCCAGTCGATCTGGAGGCTGGCCGGGCCGAAGGCGAAGTCCCCGCGCTTGACGGCCGCCTCGCGCAGGGTGGCGACGACCGAGCCGGAGCGCGGGGCCGACGCGATCTCCATGCGCAGCTCCCACTCCTTGCGGGGCTCGTCGACGACCTCCAGCCGCTCGATCGCCCGCTGCGTCTGGCGGGCCTTCGCGGCCTGCTTCTCGCTCGACTCGCCGCGCAGCGACCGGCCGATCTTGTCGTTGTCGGAGGACTTGCGGCGGGCGTTGCGCACGCCCTTGTCCATCCAGTTGCGCTGCATCTGCGCGCGGCCTTCGAGGGCGGACTTCTTGTCCGCGTACTCCTCGAACTCCTCGCGGGCATGGGTGCGGGCCCGGGCGCGCTCCTCCAGGTAGGACTCGTAGCCGCCGCCGTAGAGGTTGATCTGCTGCTGCGCCAGGTCGAGTTCGAGGACCTTGGTGACCGTACGGGTCAGGAACTCGCGGTCGTGGCTGATGACGACCGTGCCCGCGCGCAGCCCCGTCACGAACCGCTCCAGCCGCTCCAGACCGGCGAGGTCCAGGTCGTTGGTGGGCTCGTCGAGGAGGAACACGTCGTAGCGGGACAGGAGCAGCGAGGCGAGGCCGGCGCGGGCGGCCTGGCCGCCGGACAGCGCCGTCATCGGCAGGTCCAGGCTCACCGCGAGGCCCAGCTCGTCGGCGGTCTCCTGGGCCCGCTCGTCCAGGTCGGCGCCGCCGAGGTTCAGCCAGCGGTCGAGGGTCTCCGCGTACGCGTCGTCGGCGCCCGGGGTGCCGTCCACGAGCCCCTGCGTGGCCTCGTCCAGCGCCGCCTGCGCGGCCGCGACCCCGGTACGGCGGGCCAGGAACTCCCGTACCGTCTCGCCCTCCCGCCGCTCGGGCTCCTGCGGGAGGTGGCCGACGGCCGCCCCGGGAGGGGAGAGCCGCAGCTCACCGGTCTCGGGGGTGTCCAGTCCGGCGAGCAGCCGCAGCAGGGTCGACTTCCCGGCGCCGTTGACGCCGACGAGGCCGATGACGTCGCCGGGCGCGACGACGAGGTCGAGACCGGCGAAGAGGGTGCGCTCGCCGTGCGCGGCGGTGAGGTTCTTGGCGACGAGGGTTGCAGTCATGATGCCCCGATCCTATCGGCGCGCGCCGCCGGCCCGGGGCCTACCAGCCGGTCAGCCGCAGTCCGGCCCACAGGGCGGCCACCGCCGCCGCGAGCGCCGCGGGGGTGGTGAGCAGCCCGAGGCGGGTGAAGTCGCCGAGGCGGACGTCCTCGCCGTGCGCGTGCAGCATCCGCCGCCACAGCAGGGTGGCCAGCGAGCCCGCGTACGTGAGGTTGGGGCCGACGTTCACGCCGATCAGCACGGCCAGCACCACGCCCGGCCCGCCCGGCGCGGCCAGGGGGAGCAGGGCGAGGACCGCGGGGAGGTTGTTGATCAGGTTGGAGAGTACGGCGGCCACCGCGGCCACGGCCAGCAGCGCGGGCAGCGCGTCCCCGTCGGGCAGGAGCCACTCCAGTCCGTCGCCGAGCCCGTGGTCCACCACGGCCCGTACGACCACTCCCAGCGCGAGCACGAACAGGCAGAACGCGGGCGCGGTGGAGGCGGCCAGCCGCCGCGGAGTGGTCTCACGGCGCCACAGCGCCCGTACGCCCAGCACCACGGCCCCGCCCAGCGCGGCCCAGGCGGGACTGGCCCCCGCGAGGGAGGCCACCGCGAAGCCCGCCAGGGTCAGCAGCAGCACCGCCAGCGCGAACCGGGGGAGCGGGGCGGGCTCCGCCGCCCCGGGCACGTGCTCGGGCGGGGTCGCCAGGTCGGCCCGGAAGTACCGGCGGAACACCGCGTACTCCACCCCGATCGCCACCGCCCAGGGCAGGGCCATCAGCGCCGCGAACCGGGTGAAGGACAGCCCGCTCGCGGTGAAGGCCAGCAGGTTCGTCAGGTTGGAGACGGGCAGCAGCAGCGAGGCCGTGTTCGCCAGGTGCGCGGTGGCGAACACGTGCGGCCGCGGCCGGGCACCCAGCCGGGCGGACGTGGCCAGCACCACCGGCGTCAGCAGCACCACGGTGGCGTCGAGGCTCAGCACGGCCGTCACCGCCGAGGCCACCAGGAACACCCCGCCCAGCAGCCCCGCCGGCCCGCGTCCGGCCGCCCGCCGGGCCACGGCGGCGCCGGCCGCCCGGAACAGCCCCTCGTCGGCGCACAGCTGGGCGAGGGCCAGGATCACGGCGAGGAACCCCACCACGGGCAGCAGCCCGCGCAGCTGCTCCCACGCGTCGGCCGGCGACACCACCCCGAGCGCCACGAGCAGCCCGGCCGCCGGCACGGCGGCGGCCGCCTCGGGCAGCCCGCGCGGCCGCAGCACGGCCATGGCCAGGACGAGGAGCAGCAGGGAGCACGACAGGGCTTCGGCGAGGACGGTGTTCAGGACGGCACTCCGGACGACGCGGGGGGAGGGCCCAGCATCGCACGAGCCGCCCGGCCGGCCGATGTCCGGATAGGTGGGGCGTCCGTCATTGCGGCCACCGGGGCGGGGTCACACCATGGAGGCATGCCCCTGCGAAACGTGCTGGTCGTCCTCTACGACGGGGTCCAGAGCCTGGATGTGACGGGACCGGTCGAGGTCTTCGACGGGGCCGGCCGCTGCCGCCCGGACGACGGCGGGTACGCGGTCCGGACGGTTTCCCCCGGGGGCGGGCCGGTCCGCACCGGCAGCGGCCTGACCCTGGTCCCCGACGGGGACCTGGAGGCCGCCCGCCCCGGCCCGGGCACCACCCTGCTGGTGCCGGGCGGCCGCCACACGGGTGACTTCGAGCCGAGGATCACCGACTGGCTGCGCGCGTACGGGGGCCGTGCGGGGCGGCTGGTGTCCGTCTGCACGGGCGGCCTGCTGCTGGCGGAGGCCGGGCTGCTGGACGGAAGGCGGGCGACGACGCACTGGTCGGCGTGCGAGCGGATGGCACGGCGCTACCCGCGCGTGACGGTGGAGCCGGACCCCATCTACGTCCGGGACGGCCCCGTCGCCACCTCGGCCGGGGTCACCGCCGGGATCGACCTCGCGCTGGCGCTGGTGGAGGAGGACCTCGGGCGGGACGTGGCGCTGCGGATCGCCCGGCACCTGGTGGTGTTCCTGCGCCGGCCCGGCAACCAGGCACAGTTCAGCGCCCACCTGGCGGCGCAGACCGCGCGGCGGGAGCCGCTGCGGGAGGTGCAGCACTGGATCACCGAGAACCCGGGCGGCGACCTGAGCGTGGAGGCCCTCGCGGCCCGGGCCGCGCTGTCGCCGCGGCACTTCGCCCGGGCCTTCCAGGCGGAGACCGGGGTGACGCCGGGGCGGTACGTCGAGCGGGTCCGGGTGGAGCACGCGCGGCGGCTGCTGGAGGAGTCGGGGGAGGGGGTCGCCCGCATCTCCCGCGCCTGCGGGTACGGCACGCCGGAGGCGCTGCGGCGGGCGTTCGTCCGCACCCTGGGCCAGCCCCCGGCGGAATACCGCCGCCGCTTCGGCACCCCGGCGGAGCGGTAACCCGCGGGGGCCGCGCCGACCCCCGCCCCGCGCAGCCGCGGCAGGACCCCGGGACCAGGGACTAACGAGGCGTCCCCCCCGAGAGGACCCCCTAGCCCAACCACACCTCCCAGGGAGAAACAAAGAACGCCTTCCCTCTCTT